>JAYRXB010000333.1:0-5796 GCA_041917735.1 Cyclobacteriaceae bacterium | reverse complement strand
ATTCGACAACCATTTCGCCAAGCCTTAACGGGAACCTCCCATTGTTCCAGGGGCTGCGCATTCAGAACTCATTCAAGCAGAATCAACGTGATCTGATGGCCTCCAACGAGGACCTTCAGAAAGCAAAGAACGACGTCATGCTCAATGTGGTGACCCTCTATATCAATGTGATCTTCAACAAGGAGCTGCTGGAGAATTCCCGGTACCAGCTTAATTCGAGCCTGCAGCAGCTCGACCGGATCAAGAAGCAGGTGGAGGCCGGATCACTGGCGATGACCAACCAGTTGAACCAGGAGGCGCAGGTCGCTACCAACGAACTCAATGTTATCAACCAGGAGAACCAGTTGAACCTGTCCATTCTTCAGTTGAAACAGGCCATGCAGATTCCTGCGTCCGAGCCCGTGGATGTGGATATTCCCACTGTACCGGATAGTGACCTTGTACTGGACTCGAATGCCGAAGCGATTTACCAGCAAGCCGTATCGTCTATGCCCGAAATCCGGGCCAGTATGATGCGCGTCGAGAGTGCAGATTATGCCTTGAAAGCAGCACGCGGCTCTTATTTGCCACGCCTGGGCCTCGCCGGAACCGTCTCCTCCAACTCCAGCGACCTCAACTCCTTGCGGATACCGACGGGGACCACCTCGCAGGTTCCGATCGGGGTAACGCAAAGCGGGGAGACCGTGTTTACTACGGTGAACGATGTCACTACCGAGAAGTACACGCACAATCAACAGTTGGAGGACAACGTGTTTCGGAATTTTTCGCTGCAACTGAATATTCCGATTCTCAATGGATTTGCTACCCGCAGCAGTGTGCAACGCGCCAAGATCAACCAGGAGCTGGCCAACATTACGGTGAAGGAGACGCAGAATACGCTCCGTCAGACCATTGAAACGGCGTACAACGATGCCTTGGCAGCTGTACGGTCCTTTAACGCTTCGCAGAAGCAGGTGCATGCCCAGGAAGAGGCCTTTCGGATGAATAAGCAGCGATTCGACGTTGGAGCATTGAATATCATCGAATTCCAGATTTCCGAGAACGACCTTTTTCGCGCCAAGTCAGACTTGACCCGCGCCAAGTACAATTTTATTTTCCGCAAGAAGGTCCTTGATTTCTATCAGGGTAAACCCATCGAATACTAAACCTCTACTAATACTTTCTATCCATGGCAAAGAAGCAAATCAAGAAGTCGAACAAGCTGATGTATTACCTCATCGGGGGTGTGGGCGTTCTGCTCATTCTTCTGTTTGTTGCCAAGTCGGCAGGCTGGATCGGCAAGGGAAAGGAAATTGAAGTAGAACTGGCAAAGGCAAAACGCACCACCATCGTGGAGAAGGTGAGCGCCTCGGGCACGGTTCAGCCCGTAGTGGAAGTCAAACTGGCACCGGAAGTCTCGGGTGAGATTATCGAACTCAATGTTGAAGATGGCGATAGTGTCCGCCTGGGTCAGCCGTTGGTCAAGATTCGCCCGGACACCTGGCAGAGCCAGCTGGAGCGTTCCGAAGCCGGACTTAGCCAGCAGAAGGCAAACCTCGAGGCCTCCAAGGCTAACCTCAGCCGCTCAGAAGCTCAATTTGCCCGTGTAGAAGCAGAGTACAAGCGCCAGGAGAAACTGTGGAACCAGAAAGTGATCTCGGAGGCTGACTGGCAGTTGGCAAAACAGAACTATGAGGTAGCCAAGAATGACCTTGCCTCTTCCAAACAGAGTGTGGAGGCTGCCCGCTTTATCGTTAACAGCACCGAGGCTACCGTCAGGGAGTCTCGCGAGAACGTGCGGAAGACCACGGTGGTAGCCCCCCTCAAGGGAGTCGTGTCGAAGCTGAGCGTTAAGCAAGGGGAGCGCGTGGTAGGAACAGCAACCATGGGCGGAACCGAAATGCTACGCATCGCCGACCTCAACAAGATGGAGGTGCGCGTGAACGTGAACGAAAACGACATTGTGCGGGTACACCTCAATGACAGCGTGCTGATCGACGTGGATGCGTACCAGAACACCGGAAAGCAGTTTAAGGGATTGGTGACGCACATTGCCAACACAGCTCGGGACAAGACCTCCGCTGATGCCATTACGGAATTTGAAGTGCGTATTCTCATCCTTTCCTCATCCTACGCTGACCTCGTGAAAGCGGGTAACCGCTATCCGTTCCGCCCCGGAATGACCGCCAGCGTGGAGGTGCTTACCAGCCGTCGCGAAAATGTACTTTCCGTACCCCTGGCGTCAGTTACTACCCGGAATCCGGAGGATAAGCCGATGGGAGACGGACCACCCCAGGGCGATGGCGGCGGAAACAACAGCAACCGCGTTGTTGTAGATGCCAACAAGAAAGTGGAGAAAAAGGCTGATAAAATTGTTGTCTTCATCAATGAAGGTGGCAAGGCGAAAATGGTCGAAGTGAAGACAGGCATCAGCGACTATGACAACATTGAGATTCTAACCGGCATTAGTGACAGTACCGAAGTGATCACCGGTCCGTTCCTGGCGGTATCGAAGCGCCTCAAGGATGGCGACGAGATCAAGGCGGCCGAAAAGGGCAAAGGTGGCCCGGGCCAACCAAAGCCTGAAGAGAAGAACTAAGCATGAACCCCGCTCAAAAGCGGGGTTCTTTGTTACCTTTAACCCATGATCAAGCACCCATGGCATGAAGCGCCCAGCGGACGGCAGGTGCCGGAGTACGTCAACGGGATCGTCGAAATTTCGACCGGGATGCGGGCGAAATATGAAGTGGACAAGGAGACTGGACTATTGAAACTTGACCGTATTCTCTATTCGTCGGTGTACTACCCGGCGAATTATGGCTTTATACCGCAAACCCTCGGCGATGATCATGATCCACTGGATATCATGATCCTGTCGCTGGTGCCCATTCAGCCGCTTTGCCTCGTACCTGCCCGCGTTATTGGTGTGATGCGGATGGTGGACCAGGGGCTTGCTGACGAGAAAATCATCGCCGTCGCCGAGAAGGATGCCAGCGTAGGCCACCTCAACGATGTCAGCGAATTGGCACCACACTTTACTGTCGAACTGAAGGAGTTTTTTGAAACCTATAAGAAGCTGGAGAACAAAGTGGTCACGGTGCCGGACTTCCAGGGAAAGGAGACGGCCATGGCGATCATTGAACAAGCCATTTCCAACTACAGGACCTCCCGCAGTTCGTTGCCCGGTGTGCCATCATGAAACCGAGACCTTCCGTACTCATCATACAAACCGCATTTATCGGCGACGTTATCCTCGCCACGGCGCTGATTGAATCCCTGCGGGCCCAGGAGCCGGAGGCCACGATTGACTTTCTCGTTCGAAAGGGGAACGAGGCGTTGCTCGAGGGCCACCCGCATTTACGCCGTGTGTATGTGCTGGACAAGCAACGGAAGTACCAGAGTCTTCTGGACCTGGCCGGTACCTTCAGGCGCAATCGATACGATTACGTGATTAATGTCCAGCGGTTTGCCACCACCGGGCTACTGACCGTCCTGGCCGGCGCCGGTATGAGCATCGGGTTTGAGAAAAACCCCTTGTCCGTATTCTTTACACGTCGGATACCCCATACCATTGGCGATGTACATGAGGTGACACGCAACCTCAGCCTGCTGGCACCGCTTGGTATCCAATCGGCGGCGAGACCAAGGCTGTACCCGAGCGATGCGCAGCGGGAAAAGGTAAAGCACTATCAATCAGGAACGTACATTACCATTTCACCTGCCTCGGTATGGTTTACGAAGCAGTTCCCGGTAGCACAATGGAAGGACCTGGTGAATGCGGTTTCCGGTGTGAAAGTATTTCTCCTCGGTGGTCCAGACGACAAGGCGCTCTGTGATCAGCTGATGGCTTCCGCGTCCGGGGAGTTGGTTAACCTGGCCGGTCAGCTGTCGCTCCTGGAGTCTGCCGCGCTCATGGCCGGCGCGAAGATGAACTACGTCAATGATTCCGCGCCGCTGCACCTGGCATCGGCCATGAATGCTCCGGTTACCGCGGTGTTCTGTTCGACCATGCCTGACTTTGGCTTCGGCCCGTTGTCGGACGATTCAACAATCGTACAAACGGAAGAGCAGCTGGAATGCCGGCCGTGCGGGCTTCACGGCCAACGCCAATGCCCGAAAGGACACTTCCGGTGTGCAACGACCGTTCGCACCAGCCAATTGACTGCTTCGCTGCGCTAGAAGTCGCGCAGGTGACGGTAGACCTTGTGCATGGGCATGCCCATCACGGTGAAGTAGGAGCCATTAATCCGTTCAATACCCACCATACCCAACCAGTCCTGGGCGCCGTAGGAGCCGGCCTTGTCGAAAGGTTTGCAGGTATCCACGTAATACTCGATCTCCTCGTGACTTAGTTTCCGGAAGGTCACTTTCGTCATGTCGTCAAACAGGTCGTGTTTGTCGCGCGAAAGCAGGCACACCGCGGTAATGACTTTGTGCGTGCGGCCAGCCAATTGGGAGAGCATCCGGATGGCTTCGTCGCGGTCACCGGGCTTATTGAGGATCTGCCCGCGCAGGATGACAACGGTATCCGCGGTAATCACGATTTCATCGGCCAGCCGGGGTAAAAAGGTCTTGGCTTTTTCTTCAGCCAGGTACCGGGGCACCATCTCCGCGGGCATGAACTCCGGGAATCGCTCATCATGGCCGGGTGCTTCTACACGGAAGGTGTACCCGGCTTCTTTCATCAAGAACTGACGGCGGGGCGATGTGGACGCCAGGATCAGTGGGCGCGTGGTGGTCATCATACAAACGGGGAGTACGCCGGCATCGCAAATTCTTCTTCCCGGATGGAACTGAACAGGAAACCGCAAATGATCTTGGGATAGAAGTAGGTTGACTTCTGGGGCATGGTGTATCCGCTCAGGCAAACACGCTTTACGTCTTCAATGGCGACATCCTGGGTGATGATGGCCAACTGCACCTCTTCCCGCTGGACTTTGGTGAGGCAATCGGAGAAACTGCGATCAAAGCGGATGTGCGGGGATTGACGCTGTTCTTTGCCCGGGATTCCGAGGGCGCGCTCAATGATGAAGTAGTGCATTACCGTCAGGTCCAGGCGCTTGATTTCATCCGGGAATGGCCAGTGAAAATCAAGGAAGGCATCGGGATTGAGCCGTACTTTGTAACTGTTGTCCTTGAAGACCAGCCCGAAGGCCCAGGGCTTTCCGAGAATGATCTCATACAGGGTATCCGGATCTTCGATGGGCTTAATGGTGAAGAACGGAGCAAGCTTGCGAAGGACTTTTTCCTCGGAAAAGTCGTCCAATCCCTGGATCAGCCGGTGGGTGGGCAGGATGCGGAGGTCATCCGATTCCATGTTCGACAGGAACATGAGGTGGTAATTGAACCCTTCCTTGCCCGTCGTGGGTCCCTCTTTCTGCCGGCGGTGTTTCACCGCCAACGAGCTCTCATACCGATGGTGGCCGTCTGCCAGGATCACGGTCTTGTTGGCCATGTGGTCCATGAACGTACGAACAACGCGCGCATCATGAATTACCGCGAGCACGTCGCGGACGCCCTGGTAGTCTTCTGTTTCGTACAAGGGGTTCGCAATGGCCTCGTCCATGTAGCGCTCGAGCTCAAAGGTGGGGTCGGAATAAAGCCCGTGCGTGGGGCTGACATGGAGCAGGGTTTTCTCAAGCAGTTCAATGCGGTCGTTGACAGCGTGCGGTATCGTGTTCTCGTGGCGAAGGATCACCTTTTCATCCCAATCGTAAGCGCGGATATGGCAGATGAATCCTTTTCGGCAATACGTCTGTGATGATCCGGAAACACGGAAGTATTGGTAATAGACGTAGATCGCGGGCAACGTGTCCT
>JAYRXB010000332.1:0-9036 GCA_041917735.1 Cyclobacteriaceae bacterium | reverse complement strand
TCCTCTCAGGGTATACCTGAACACCCGGCGAACTGCCCCCTATTCCGTGGGATTTGTTCCTACCATGGGAGCCCTTCACGATGGTCATCTCAGCCTGATCCGGGCTGCCAAAAAGGAAAACAGCTTGACCGTTTGCTCGATCTACGTCAACCCTACTCAGTTTGGGAATCCGGAAGACTTGGCCAAGTATCCCCGAACACTGGATCGTGACCTGGAGTGGCTGCGGAAGGAGAATTGTGATGTGGTGTTTTGCCCCGAAACCCGGGAGATGTATAGCCCCCAGGCATCCATCGGGATATCGTTACCTGGACTGGACAATATTCTGGAAGGAGAGTTCCGCCCCGGGCACTTTAGCGGCGTCGCGCAGGTGGTTGCTAAACTCTTTCATATTGTTGAGCCGGATCGTGCCTACTTTGGTCAGAAAGATTACCAACAGGTAATGGTGGTCTCCCGAATGGTGGAAGCACTCAAGTTCAACGTTCAGATTGTTCCCATGCCCATCGTTCGGGAAGCCAACGGACTGGCCATGTCATCCCGAAACCAGCGACTCTCGGAAGCGGAGCGAACGCAGGCGGCCGTCATTCACGATTGCCTCCAGCATGCCCGACGCAGTCTCCTGGAAGGAGTTCGAATGAACACCCTGGTGGAGGAAGTTCGTGCCAGATGTGCTGAACGTGATGTTCGCCTCGAATACCTGGCGCTGGCTGACCGAAATACGTTTACTTTGCTTGATCATGTCAGTGACCCTCACCGTGTGGTGCTGCTGATAGCAGCTCATGTGGGCCCTGTCCGCTTGATTGATAACCTGTTACTCGGATAAACTGCTCCACTGTGCCCAAGCGCCTTCGAGCCATTCTGCAATACCTCATCATGATCGCCTTGACTGGCGCGTTGCTTTGGCTGTCTTTGCGTGGACTTGAAGCCGGAGAAGGACAAAATAAGTTTGAGCAAATCTGGAAAGCGTGGGATGGATCTTCCAAGAGCTGGTTGCTCATGATGGTCGTCGTCGCATACATCAGTCACGTGATGCGGGCCGAACGATGGCGGATGCTCCTGAAACCGACCGGCAACACCGTGGGCCTTTGGAACAGCTTCTTGTCGCTGATGGTGGGATACCTGGTTAACCTGGCTATTCCGCGGGGTGGTGAGTTATCGCGGTGCTACAACCTTCTCAAGCTGGAGAAAACTCCGGTGGAGGTTTCGTTTGGAACCGTGGTGGTGGAACGAATTGTCGATGTGCTTTCCCTGGTCCTCGTCATTGCACTTGCCTTTGTGGTGGAATGGGACAAATTGATTGGATTTCTTCAGTCGTTGGGAATTGGCGGCGGCCAATCGACTTCCGTCCAGGTGCCCGCGTGGGCTTATCTGGCGCTGGCTGGTGTTGTTGTCGTTGCTGCCGTGTTATACAGCCTTCGACGCCACCCAAAGTTGATCAGTGTCATCTCCGGATTCCGCAAGGGACTCCTTTCTGTGTTTCAGATGGAGCAGAAGGGGTTGTTCCTGTTCTATTCGCTGGCTATTTGGTTTCTCTATTTCCTGATGAGCTATTGTGTCATCATGGCGTTTGACACCACGCGTGACCTTGGCCCCGGTGCCGTGCTTACGCTTTTTGCGTTGGGCGCAATTGCCATGGCTGCACCGTTACCCGGGGGCACCGGCTCTTACCATACGATTGTTCCGCTGGGCCTGGTGGTGTTGTACCAGCTACCTCAGGCGGATGCCATTGCCTTCGTCTTTATTTTTCATGCGTGGCAAACCCTCACGATGATTGCCGGAGGAGTCCTATCTTTGGTGATCAGTTACCTCATTATCCGGTGGAGAGAACGGCCGACAAAATAAAGGACCTGCCGGCAGCGGCGCGCCAAGTGGCGGAATGGAAACAGCAAGGGAAGCGCGTTGTTTTCACCAATGGGTGCTTTGACCTACTTCATTTGGGGCATGTGGACTACCTGGAGAAGGCCAGGAACCTGGGTGATGTTTTGGTGGTGGGCCTGAATACGGACGATTCAGTAAGCCGATTCAAAGGGCCGCAACGACCCATCCAGGATCAGGTGTCGCGATCACGGGTGATGGCTTCTTTGCAGTCCGTGGATTTGGTGGTTTTCTTTAATGAGGATACCCCCATTAACCTCATTTCTGCCCTGGTTCCGCAGGTTTTGGTAAAGGGAAGTGACTATTTGGCAGAAAACATCGTTGGCGCAGATGTTGTTAAAAAGGCTGGAGGAGAGGTGAAAACCATTGAGTTTGTTCCGGGTTATTCGACCTCGCGCATTGTAGAGAAGATCAAAACAACCTAACAATAGAATTATGGGATTTGGCGCATTGATTATTGGTGGTTTCTTTATGTTGATTGGCTGGATGGTCAGCGCTCGACTGAAGAGTAAATTCAAGGAGTATTCTCAGACACACCTGAGCCGGGATCTGACGGGCGCAGAAATTGCCCGCCTGATGCTTGCCGATAACGGAATCCACGATGTGCAGGTGGTTAGCGTGGAGGGTCAGTTGACAGACCACTATAACCCGGCGACGAAGACGGTCAACCTGAGTGAAGGAGTTTATCATGGACGCAATGCCGCTGCCACCGCGGTAGCTGCGCATGAATGCGGTCATGCCGTCCAACATGCGACCGCGTATTCAATGCTTCAGTTCCGTTCTGCGATGGTCCCCATTCAGAATATCAGCGCCAGCGTACTTAACTTTATCTTCATGGCGCTTATGTTCGGGAGCTTCTTCGCCGGCAGCTTCATGCCCTGGACAACCGCCCTGCAGATTATCATTGCCTGCTACGCCGTATTCGCCCTGTTTGCCGTGGTGACGCTCCCGGTTGAATTTGACGCCAGCCGTCGCGCTTTGGCCTGGGTTCGCACGCGCAACATTGTAACCAGTGGCGAGTACAACATGGCACAGGATGCGCTCAAGTGGGCAGCCATGACCTACGTGGTGGCAGCCATTGGAGCCGTCACCACCCTGGTGTATTATGTAATGATGTACCTCGGTGCCAGCCGCGACGAGTAATCTTGCCTGAAGCTAGTTTTTGAAAGGCCCCGGTTGACCAGCGTTGGCAACCGGGGTTTTTTGTTTCAGTTTCCAGGCTTCCTTAGTACTTTCGAACCGGAATACTTGCACCTCTACCCATGAATTTTCAGTTAACCGAAGAACACCTGGCCGTGCAGCAGGCCGCGCGCGACTTTGCGCAAAATGAGCTTCTGCCGGGCGTCCTGGAACGCGACCGCGACCAAAAATTTCCTGCTTCTTTGCAGCGCCGCATGGGAGAATTAGGCTTCATGGGGATGATGACCAGCCCGAGGTACAACGGCGGTGGAATGGATACCATCTCGTACGTCCTCGCCATGGAGGAACTTTCAAAAGTGGATGCCTCAGCCTCGGTAATGATGTCCGTCAACAATTCACTGGTGTGCTGGGGACTCGAGATGCACGGAAATGAAGCACAGAAGGAAAAGTACCTCAAGCCTCTGGCTGCGGGAGAGATCATCGGCGCGTTTTGTCTTTCAGAGCCGGAAGCCGGTTCGGACGCCACCAGCCAGCGCACGACGGCAGAAGACAAAGGCGATCATTACCTGTTGAACGGAACCAAGAACTGGATTACCAATGGCAGTAGTGCCAGTGTTTACCTGGTCATGTGCCAGACGGATGCCTCCAAGAAACACAAGGGCATCAATTGCCTTATCGTAGAGAAGGGCTGGCCGGGATTTGTGATCGGGAATAAAGAAGACAAGATGGGCATCCGCGGTAGCGATACCCATTCGTTGATGTTTACGGATGTGAAGGTGCCAAAAGCGAACCGGATCGGTGAGGAAGGTTTTGGGTTCTCGTTCGCGATGAGTACGCTCAACGGGGGCCGGATCGGGATTGCCGCTCAGGCGCTGGGAATTGCCTCCGGCGCGTATGAGTTGGCGGTCAAGTACTCCAAGGAACGCAAAGCGTTCGGCAAACAACTTTGCGATCACCAGGCCATACAGTTCAAGCTGGCGGAAATGGCTACGAAGATTGATGCAGCCCGGCTGTTGATCTGGCAGGCGGCTTCACTCAAGGATCAGAAAAAGAATTTTGTGAAGGCGGCCGCGATGGCCAAGCTTTTTGCTTCCCAGATCGCCCAGGAGGTCACGACCGAAGCCGTCCAGATTCATGGCGGATACGGATACGTCAAGGAGTTTCATGTTGAGCGCCTCATGCGGGACGCAAAGATCACGCAGATCTATGAAGGGACGACGGAGATCCAGAAGATGGTCATCAGCCGTGAGCTCCTGCGATAGCCATGCTGACTGGACGAGTCCTTCTCTTGGCGGCATTGCTTGCTTCCGGCTGCTCATCCAGCATTCACAGAGTCAATTCATCCTTTGATCCGAAAGCTGTCCCATCGGCCCCGGACTATTCATTGACTTCCTCGTGGGCCTCGCTTCCCACCATCCGGGATGCTGCTGACAGCATTCCAATTAAATCAGGTTTTGTAAATGGCGAGGCGCGCGCCGAGGTTGATGTCTTCTTTGTCTATCCGACCATCTATACAGGAAGGCCGAGCGAATCGCATCCCTGGAATGCGGACATGGCCGACCCGGAGTTGAATCACCAGATCCAATTGTCAACCCTGTTGAACCAGGCGAGTATTTTCAATGGCTCGTGCCGTGTTTATGCCCCGTACTACCGGCAGGCCCATCTCTATGCGTTCTATACCAGGAATGCGGAGGATGGAAAAGCAGCGTTAGCATTGGCTTACCAGGATGTGCGCGCTGCTTTCGAGCACTACCTGAAGAACTACAATGAGGGCCGACCAATTGTCATCGCCTCGCACAGCCAGGGTAGCTACCATACCATGCGCCTGTTGCAGGACTATTTTGACGGTACACCCCTGCAGCACAAATTGGTTGTCGCTTACCTCGTGGGACGCGCCATTCCACGGGATGCCTTCAAAAACATACCGCATTCGGAATCACCGGAAGAGCCCGGTGTTTGGGCCAGTTGGAACACCTTTGCGCGTGACTACACACCGAAGACCTGGGATGAATACTACTCCAATGCCTTGTCTGTAAACCCACTGCTGTGGAATACCAGCACTAACTTTGCGCCCAAAGAGCTGAATAGTGGCGGGGTGGGCCTGAAGTTTACCATGGTGCCGCAACTGGCTGACGCACAAAATCACAACAATATGTTGTGGATCAATAAGCCGTATGTCAAAGGGCGCGGTTTCCTGCGGACCAAGGTGTGGCATCGCGCCGACATGAATCTTTTCTACTCCAATATTCGGGAGAATGTGGAGCTGCGCATTCGCTCCTACTTCCGCAAGCAGCCCTCTTCAGGCAACTGAAACGTTTGGGAGAACGCCAAATTTGCTCAGCTCCGCCACATCTGGCACATCCTCATTGAAACTTTTTCTTTCCCGGAGAGTAACCTGACGGAAGTCATTTTCTGTGACCGGCCCTTTTTCAAGATTTGATAATCCGGATACCCATGCTACGAAACTACTTTCTTTCGGCCTTACGACTGATGCGCAAAGAGCGGTTGTACGTGCTGATCAATGCGCTGGGCCTGGCCGTTGGCCTGGCGACATGTTTTGTCATCGCCACCTGGGTGCACCATGAGATCAGCTATGATTCGCACTTCGCCGAAGGCAGCCGGATTTACCGGGTAACAACCATCACGGACGACGGGGGCGGCGAGGGCATGGCCTCCACCTATCCCATGGTGCGTGCGCGCGTCCTATCGCAATTCCCCGAAGTTGAGCAGAGCGCCAGAATGTTTGACAACGGCTTTTTGGGGAGCAAGACCCGTGTCGCCCATGGCGATCGCGTATTCACCGACTTGAAGTTTTTTTATGGTGACTCCTCGATTATATCGCTTTTCGGATTCACCATCCTTGCCGGAGATCAGCACGCCTTGACCCGACCGAATACCCTATTGCTGACGCAGTCGACTGCAGGAAAACTTTTTGGTGACCTCGACCCCATTGGTAAGGTTGTCCGCATCGGCGGCGAACGCGACATGGAAGTTACGGCTGTAATCAAGGATCTGCCGCCGAATACACACTTCCATTTTGACTTGATGGCCAGTATGACTTCTCATCCATGGATCCGGAGTGCGGAAGAAAGCCTTTGGAGCGGTGTGGTCTTTCATACGTACCTCAAGCTACGCGCGGGCAGCAATGCACCTTTACTGGAAGCCAAGATGAAAAGCCTCCTGGAGAATTTTCCAAATGATCCTAACCGTTTCGGGCGGGAAATTGATTTGCGATTGCAGCCAATTCAGTCCATACATCTTCACTCCGACTTGAAGTTTGAGCTTGAGCCAAACGGCAGTGTGGTGTATGTGTACCTCTTCGTCACCATTGGGTTTCTGGTACTGGCTGTTGCCATGATGAACTACGTCAATTTGGCTACGGCACGACACTTCCAGAGATTCAAGGAAGTGGGTGTACGCAAAGTGCTCGGTGCAGCCCCAGGGCAACTTGTTGTCCAGTTTCTGGTGGAATCCGCACTGGTGATGGGTATGGCATTTGCAGGAGCCTTGCTGCTGGCAGAAAGTGTCCGGCCGCTTTTGCTTACAATTTCCGGCAATGACCTTTTTGGAGGCAGCTTTCTGCAACCGGACCTCCTGTTGATTTCGGCGCTGATAGCACTTTTGATTGGACTGGCCACCGCGCTGATCCCAGCCGTAGCACTATCCGGCTTTCGACCCGTGTTTCTTTTTCGACCCTCCTCCGAGGGTTTGCGGGGGCCTGGCTTGCGCAAAGTCCTCCTGGTAGCCCAATTTGTAATTTCACTGGTCCTGACGTTTTGCACGGCGATCACCTGGCGTCAACTTGAATTTTTGCGGCATGCACCCCTGGGCTATACCCGGGATCACGTGATTGTTCTTGATGTTAGTTTGCCCGGCGTCAAGGAGAATGTGCGCGCCATAAAGGATGCCTTTAGACCGTTGGCCGGGGTTGTTGGGGCAGCTGCCAGTTCGCAACTACCCACGGATATTCAGACCGGAGAGAACATTGATACTTCTCCGTCACAATCCCAGGGGGTTTATTGCCTGTCTGTCGATCCGGACTTTTTCAGCGTCATGCACGTTCCACTGGCATTGTCCGATAGCCGGCTCGGGACCTTGGAGCCAAGCGACTCACTGAATCGCTTTGTGCTTAACAAACAAGCCCTGGATGCACTTGGATGGACGCCGGAAGAAGCTGTTGGTCGCGCCATTCGTATTCGGCATGGCAATCAAGTTCCGGGCCCTGTGTTGGGTGTGACGGAAGACTTCCATTTTCAGTCGCTGCATAATCCGGTTGGTCCGCTGGTAATTGAATTTAACCCGGAAAGCTATCAATACTTGCTGGTGCGCGTGCAGCCCGACCGATTGTCGGAGACGTTGGACGAGATGAGGATGGTTTGGTCGCGCCTGGCCGGCGGAGCCCCGTTTGACTACCAGTTCCTTGATGAGCAGTATGACCGTATGTACCGGGCTGAACGGCAAAGCGGTTCCCTGTTTATTGTCTTTTCGTCCATTGCATTGTTCATTTCCCTGTTGGGGCTCTTTGGCCTTGCTTCGTTCACTTTAGAGCGACGCACCAAAGAGATTGGCCTTCGCAAGATACTGGGAGCCACAGACTGGCGCGTAACGGCACTTGTTTCAAGGGACTTTTTCACCTTACTGCTTCTTGCCTTCGGATTGGCGTTGCCACTGGGTTATTGGTTCCAGGAGCAGTGGCTGTCTCAGTTTGCCTATCGCGTGGACATGGGTGTTTGGCTGTTTCTGGCCAGCGGGTTGTTGAATATGGCCCTGGCGGGAATTGTGCTGCTCCATCACTCCCTTCGGATTGCCCGAACAAACCCCGTAGAAGCGCTCCGGTGGGAGTAGTCGTGATGTTTATTTCTCCACCCGCTGATTCCAGGCATAAACCTGCTCACTGATTTCGGTGAGCAGATCAGGGTCTTTTTCGAGGGCATTTCCGATGACGATCATATCGGCCCCGGCCTCCAGCGCCTCCTGGGCTTTTTGGGGTGTGTTGATCCCACCACCAACGATCAAGGGGACCTGGATTATTCTCCGGATTGTGCTAATCATCCGGGCGCTGATAGGACGTTCTGCTCCGCTCCCGGCATCCAGGTAGATGAGTTTGAGACCAAGCATTTCTCCGGCCAATGCGGTGCAGGCGGCCAGGTCAAATTTATCTTCGGGCAGAGGTAAGGTGTTGCTTACATACGCGACAGACGTCAATTTCCCGGAATTGATGAGCATGTATCCGGTCGGAAGTACCTCCATCCGGTAATTACGAAGCATGGGCGCGGCCTGTACGTGCTGGCCAATCAACAAGTCGGGATTTCGACCGCTGATGAGCGAGAGAAAAAGAATGGCATCTGCAGCAGGATCAATCTGCTGGGAGCTTCCTGGGAAAAGAACGACCGGTATGTTGACGTTTTCCTTTATGGTCTGGATGACCGCGGAAAGATTAGCCCGTGTGATAAGACTGCCGCCAACGAAAAAGAAGTCAATGCAATTCTCATTGGCGAGGTCAATAAGGTGACGAAGTTTCGCCGGGTCATCTACCTTGTCCGGATCAACCAACACCGCAATGGACTTCTTGCCAGCCCGTTGACGGTGTTGGACAATGTCAAGAATGCTCATTGGATGTATTTCGGGTAGCCAGGTACTCCTTTAGTTTTTGACGAGCGACGTCAAGCAGAATGACGGAAGCCTGGTTGAGAAGTTGGGTGCCAACCGTACCGAGAATGGATGGGCCATCCTCCTCCTCTTCTTCGACGCCTGCTTCCGGAGTCACACCGGGTTGTGCCGCGGCTTCGAGTGCAAGTTTCTTCTTTTTCTTCTTACGCTTTTTTGACAATGCCGAAATCACGAGGAAGGTAAGCGCGAGTGATCCTCCAATGATGAGTGCATTTTTAAGTACCCGATCCGTCTTTTGCGTAAGGTCTGTCAGCTCTTTCTCCATGGCACGCTTGTGGCGATCGGAGGTCTCGATGAGTTTCTTTTTTTCCGGATCCTGGGTCTCAAGCAATTCCATAACTACTTTTCTTTTCG
>JAYRXB010000331.1:0-2336 GCA_041917735.1 Cyclobacteriaceae bacterium | reverse complement strand
GCCTACCCCGCCGGCTCGCTCCTGGTTATCCATTACATGCACTTCAATATCCGGAACATCTGCTATTCGCGTCATTTTGTAGGTGTCGAAATTTTTCTCCACCGCCTTCCCGTCGGCAAACGTGGTTGCATGTTTGGTGGCTGCACCAAGTGCCATGATGATGCTGCCTTCCACCTGGGCACGGATGATGTCGGGGTTTACATACCAGCCACAATCCATGACGGCCCAAACCTTTTCCACCCGTACTTTGCCCGACGTACCTCGCGTTACTTTGCACACTTCGCCCACGACCGAGGCGAAGCTCTCAGAAATGGCGACGCCATAACCTTCATTCTTCTTACGGGCAGACCACCCGGACACCTCCTTGAGTTTCTCAATCAGCGCAGCATAGCGCCCTTCACCAAGGTGCTGTGCCCGGAAATCCAGCGGATCTTTTCCAGCGGCAATAGCCATCTCATCCAGAAAACTTTCAAAGGCAAAGGCATTGGTAGAGGCGTATACCGAACGCCACCACATCACCGGGATGGGCACATCAAGGGGAGCATCGCCAAACCGGTAATTGGGGATGGTTTCGAAATAGGGCTTCAACATGCCATCGATGACTTCTCCGTTGTACCGGGTCTTGTCAGCGCCAGGTCCCTGGGCTGACATGTTCTGGCCAGCGGCGTTGGTCTCGAAGGCGGCGATGCGACCGCCCCGACTGATGGCACCACGGCACTGGTAGATCATCCCCGGGCGAAAGGGCCCGGCGGTCATATCGTCCTCCCGGGTCCAAACAACCTGCACAGGAGCCTTGATGGCTTTGGAGATGAATACGGCCTCGTGCGGATAGTCGGTAAATGCCTTGCGGCCCAGACCACCGCCCAGGAAGGTCATATTTACCGTCACTTTTTCAGGGGCGATTTTCAATTGCTCGGCCACCGCGCCTTGTATCCAGTCCGGACCCTGGATGGGCCCCCAGATCTCGCAGGAATCGTCCTTGACATGGGCGATGCAATTGAGTGGCTCCATGTTGCTATGCGATTCATACGGTGTTTCGTAGACGGCTTCGACTTTCTTCTCAGACCGCTCAAACACAGCATCGAAGTTGCCCTGGGTTCGTACGTTCAGAATCGTCCCGCTTTTCAAGTGCTCGCGCATCCGCTCATACAATTGAGCGGTAGTGAGGTGCTCAAAACCGCTGTCATCCCACTCCACCTTCAGCGACTTGCGTCCCTGGATGGCTGACCAGGTACTATCGGCTACCACGGCAACTCCCTCCAGCAAGAATCCAAAGACCTCGCGTTCAACGCGAAGGACATGCTTGACACCAGGCATTTTCATTACCTCATCGCCGTTGAAACTGCGGACTTTTCCCATGAAGCGCGGATTCCGCTCCACGACAGCGTACAACATGCCCGGTATTCGCTTATCCAGGCCAAATACGGCCTGGCCGCTGATTTTTTGCGGATTGTCGATTCGGGGAAGCGGCTTGCGAATGAGTTTGTAGGTGCGTGGATCTTTCTGGATGACGTGTGTGGGCACCGGAAGTTTGGCAGCCTCTGCTACCAGCTCTCCATAGCCGAGCTTACGACCTGACGGCCGGTGGATGATGTTCGCGGATTCGGCATAGCATTCGGAAGCAGGCACATCCCACTTCCTGGCTGCCGCTTCCGCCAGCATTTGGCGAGCCGATGCACTGAGGCGAAGCAGGCGTTCGTAAGACCCCCGAATGGTGGAGCTACCACCAGTAATCTGGTCGCCGTAACGTGCTCCATCGCCGGGGGCAAAAACAACCGAAACCTGCTGAAGGTCTACTTCCAATTCCTCGGCAATCATTTGGGGTACGGACTGAAATGACCCTTGGCCCATTTCCGCGCGATGGTTTGTCAACGTGACTTTTCCGGAGGCATCAATGGAGATCCAGGCATTCAATTCCGTGGCGGTCGCCTCGGTGACGTGCCGTACCGTTTCTTTTTCACCTTTGGCTGGCAGGCTAAAGCCAAGTGTCAGCGCTACGCCAGTCATACCGCCAGCCTTGATAAAGGTTCTGCGGGAGATGTTCCTTTCGATGGGTTTCATGTGGCGCAATTAGTTGGTCTTACCAAGTTTGGCGGCAGTATGTATCGCTTTACGGATTCTCGGGTAGGTTCCGCATCGACAGATGTTGCCCTGCATGGCTACGTCAATGTCTTTGTCGGTCGGGTTTGGATTTCGCGACAACAAGGCCGCAGCCGACATGATCTGGCCACACTGGCAATATCCACACTGGGGCACCTGTTCGGCAATCCAGGCCTGCTGCACCGGGTGATCGTTGTTGGATGACAGGCCTTCGATGGTCGTAATGTTCTTTCCTG
>JAYRXB010000330.1:0-5427 GCA_041917735.1 Cyclobacteriaceae bacterium | reverse complement strand
CAAAAGGGATCGACCGTGAACGAAGGAACATGCGACTGGTCTCCATCCGGCTTCGTACTTGTTCCCGTGCAACCAAGAAACACCACCAACACCAAAAGGCTGGCAGCAAACTGGAAATGGGCTACGCGGTGGATGTGCTTCATCATGGGGTATTGGTTAGAATGCGGGTTCGAGGGTAGGGATGATTCTCAAGTTAGCAGAATAGTGGGACAAGAAACTAGAATACAAGTGTGGAGCAACAGCCAAAAGCCAAAAGCCAACAGCCAACAGCCAATAGCCAACACCCAGCCACAATCCGAAGGCGGAATACAGCAATCGGGGCATGGGTTTTACAACAACTTTCAGCGATTGTCACTATTTTGGTTCTGGCGATGGCATAACCCTTTGAATGCAATGGCTTCCTTGATCCGATCGCAGCGTATCCTGGCGCAAATCGGCTACTTCGGGAACTTCCTGAATGCGGCCGTCAACGTGGGCGACCTCTACCAACTGGACGACCGCCAGTTCATTCCGCTGGGCAATATCGCGTCCCTGTCCCCCGCCCTGGCGCTCGGTGCCGGCAACACGGTCACGGGCACGAAGGCGAACCTGAGCTTTACGCAGGAGTCGAACGTGAGCGTCATGTTCAAACGCGATGCCGGGGCGCCGTTGCTCAGCAAAGACGAAGTGGAACTGCGCTTCAACAAACGCCACAGCGCTTTTGTGTCGCTGCGCGAGGCGGTGATCACCCAACTTCAGCTGGAGCCGATCAAGGCGCCCCTCAACGCACTCTGGAAAGAGAAGGGATTCAAAAGAAACGGAAGGCATGTGCTGGTATTCGAAACCGTGCGCGCCACCTCCGGCACCATCATCTACTCGCAGGATGCCGGCAACAAGGTGGTGTTGCGGGCAACCACCCAGGAGGCGCTGACCTCGGTGACCAAAATCGGCGGCGGTGCGGTGGAGTTTGTGACGAACACGAAAGCCACGCTCGAGACAATCTCCACGGAGCCTTTCGTCGCCTTGTTCAAGGCACTCTACTTCAAAGCCAACGGCAGGTTCGAAATCCTGGGCTGACGGGCCCTTACGCATTTCCTGTATCACGTCGGAAGTAGCCACCGGAGCATCGCACCCCGGTGGCAAACCATAAACCAAAACAGAAGTCTCTACTTCCCTGGCCAACTTACCAAACACCCGGGAAACAGGCCGGCATCGTATGGGAGAATGTCCTAGGTAATTTTTTGCGGACTGGGAGTAACTCCCAGTGCCTCCGGGGAACTGAGCGACGCCGGCCTATTTTTCCGCTAAAAGAATTACACGCATGGCTCTACTTCCTACCTACAACGGCTCCGATGGGGACCGCATTGACCTCGTGGTGGCACGCCAGTGGGCGCAGAACCACCGCAACGCCGACCCCACCGGCATACGGTCGCATTACTTTGGTCGTGATGTACTCGATCAGATACTCATGCAGCCGGGCTGCACCGGCATCCGCGTCTACTATGCCCTGGATGACAACAACGAAAGGAAACTGCTCATCGCCGGCGTCGACAACAAAGGTAATTCCCTGCTGCCGGCATACCCCGTCATCACCCCCGGCGACTTCTCCATCCTCGAATTCTCACTCCCCTGCCCGCCGTTTTGCCCCCCGGCAAATGACTTGTAACGAACTATTCAATATCTTACCCTGACAAAACCACAACCCACCTACGGTCATGATGCTCATGCTGGCGGTCGCTTTTGTTTCCTGGATGTCCTGGCTGATGCCCCTGTGGGCCGCCCGGAAATCCTGGAAGTCCGACCGCCTCGTCCGGTGGATCGCCATCCTGGCGGCCTTCAGTTTCCTCGCCGACCTGGCTGTCTTCGCCATGGCCCTGTCGGGAATCAACAACTACCCGGTCGGCAACGCCTACCTGCTGGTCCAGAGCCTTGTCTTCCTGATGATCTACCAGGACGCGCTAAAGATGAGGCCCGCCATCACCTACCTGTTGGGAGGTGCGTACACCGTGGCCTTCGTTGCGAACTACTTCTTTGTGCAAGGACCGTATGTGGTCAATTCTTATTCAATCGTCCTCAGCTCCGTCGGCTTCATCCTGTTCAGCCTCATCTACTTTCGCCAATTGCTCATCAACCTGCCCGAAACATTCGTCCATCGCGTCCCCATGGTGTGGGTCAACAGCTCCGTGCTCATCTACTTCAGTGGCAATCTGTTCACCTTCATGCTCTTCAATTACCTCATGTCCAGCATCTGGATATTGCATAACATCCTCAACATCATCAAGAACATTCTCCTATTCGTAGCCGTATGGCAGAGTCAGCGAACGACGACCTCTTCCTCCTCCTGAGCCTGGGCACGGTGGGCATGCTGGCCCTGGCCGTGTTCATCATCCTGATTTTCTTCATCTATCAGAAACGAATTCTCGTACTCCAGCAACAAAAACAGAAACTCGAGATGGAATTCCAGGAAAACATGAGCAAGGCCCAGCTGGAAGCACAGGAACAGGACCGCGCCCGCATCGCGGCCGACCTCCACGATTCGGTGGGCTCGCTCCTGTGGGCGGCCAAACTCAACGCGTCGTTCATCGAGCGGTCGGTACCCCTCAACAACGCCGCCCGCGAGTCGCACGACGAACTCCTTTCGATCCTCGACCAAACCATCCAAACGGTGCGCCGCATCGCGTGGCAGCTGACGCCCGAAGCGTTTCAACTTGCCGGCCTCGCCCAATCGCTCGAACACCTCTGCACCACCCTCGACGGCAAAGGCATCGCCGTGGCATTCCACGCCCAACAGCCTGCGATGTGGAACGACGGCAAGGCGCTGCACGTATTCCGCATCGTCCAGGAGCTGGTCAGCAACAGCATCAAGCACTCCCGTGCCAACCGCATCGATGTCAGCCTCTCCTGCCCGGACAATACCTTGCTGGTGTCGGTGGAAGACGACGGCATCGGCTACCAGCCTCAGCCGCAGGCCGGGGGCGTGGGCTGGTGGAGCATCCGGCAACGGGCCAGGCAAATCGGCGCCGAGCTCGCCATAGGACTACCTCCTAGTGGCCGGGGCTTTTCTGTCACCGTGACCCTACCTTTAGCCTCATGAAAAAGAACCTCCTTGTCTACCTGGCGGATGACCATACGGTGGTGCGGAAAGGCATGCTCCGGCTGCTGAAGACGTTCGACCGCATCGGCCATGTCGGCGAAGCCGCCAACGGACAGGAACTCGTCCGGCTGGTGGAGCAAAATCAGCCCGATGCCGTCATCCTCGATGTGGAGATGCCCGTGATGGGCGGCATCGAGACGGCCCGGTACCTCACCGAACACTTCCCCGACGTCAAAATCCTGATCCTCACCATGCACACGGAAGAGATCTTCGTGATCCGGCTCATGGACATCGGTGTGCACGGCCTCCTGAGCAAGTCGTGCGGCCCCGACGAGGTGGAGAAAGCACTCTACGCCATCATCGACAAGGACTTCTACCGCAACGAAATCATGGAGCGTGCCTTGCGCAAGGTGCAGGCCAACACCGAATCGGGCAAGTCGCTGCAGAAGCTCACAGCCCGCGAACTCGAGATCCTGATGCTCATCTGCCAGGAACTGAGCCCGGGGGAAATCAGCGACCGGCTGCAGATCAGCGAGAAAACCTACTTCAACCACCGCGCCAACATTCTCACCAAAACCGATTGCCGCAGCAACGTGGGGTTGGTCAAGTTTGCCCACGAGATGGGGTTGCTTCATCTCAATAGCCCTATTGGGTAGTGTTGAAGTGTTGAGGTGTTGAAGTGTGGGGGTGTTGGGGTGTCAACGTGTCAAGGTGTTTAGGTGTCAACGTGTCAAGGTGTTTAGGTGTCAACGTGGGTGAGTGCTTGCCTCTGGGTTTGGGTTCCGGATTCCATTGCTGGCGGATCATTACACTGAATCTCTGCGCCTCCCTGCGCCTTTGCGCCTTTGCGTGAGACTAACCCGAGGGAAATATTCAGGTGTTGAGGTGTTGAGGTGCCAACGTGTCAAGGTGTCAACGGGCCAACGTGTCAAGGGGCGAGTGGACAAGCTACAGATTACAGATTACCGACAACCACTGCGACGAGTAGTTAGTGGTTAGTGGTTAGTGGATAGAAATCAACCCCACTTCACCATTCAATATCCAATATTCATCCCCGCCATCGACTATCGACCATCGACTATCGACCATCGACCATCGGCCATTCCAGGTGAATTCAAAATTCTCCTCTATCTTTCCCAAATGGATTTAGGCATCGGCATGTTTGGCGACAACCACTACGACGAGAAGGGCAAACCCCTTCCCGCCGGGGAGCGCCTGCGCGAACTCATCGAAGAAATCAAACTCATGGACGCCGCCGGCATCGACTTCTTCGGCATCGGCGAACACCACCGCCCCGACTACGCGGTGTCGGTGCCCGAAGTGGTGCTGGCCGCGGCAGCGACGGTGACCAAACGCATCAAACTGGGCAGCGCCGTCACGGTCCTCAGCTCGTCTGACCCGGTGCGTATTTACCAGGCCTTCGCCACCCTCGACCAGTTCAGCAACGGCCGCGCCGAACTGATGGCCGGCCGGGGGAGCTTCATCGAGTCGTTCCCGCTCTACGGCTACGACCTGAACCACTACAACGAACTGTTTGAAGAAAAGCTGGAGCTGCTCCTGCAGATCAACCAGCAGGACCGCATCACCTGGAAAGGCAAGCACCGCGCGGCGCTAAAAGACCAGGTGGTGCTGCCCCGCGCCGTCAACAATCGCCTGAACATCTGGGTGGCCGTGGGCGGCACGCCGGAGTCGGTGGTGCGCGCCGCCAAACTTGGCCTGCCGGTCATGTTCGCCATCATCGGCGGCAACCCGGCGCAGTTCAAGCCGCTGTTCGACTACTACCGCGAACTGTATGAACACTTCGGCCACGACCCAAAGACCTTACAAGTGGGCGTGCACATGCACAGCTTCTTCGGCGACGATAGCAAGCAGACCGCCGATGCCTACTACCCTATCTACTCCGGCCAGATGAACCGCGTCGGTGCCAGCCGCGGGTGGCCACCGTTCTCCCGCGGGCAGTACGACCAGGGCCGCGGCAAAAACGGCGCCTACCTCTTCGGCGACGCCAACGAAGCCGTCGACAAGATCCTGCAGATGCACGAACTGTTCGGTCTCACGCGCTTCTCCGCCCACATGGATGTCGGGGGGCCGTCGCATGAGATGCTGATGAAATCGATTGAGATCTTCGGGTCACGGATTGCGCCGGCCATTCGAAAGCAACAAAAGTAAACTAGTCGCTCGGTGGTGATTAGGAAGAGCGGAGTGCCTTGCGGAAAGGGGAAGTGACCACCGCAAAGGCGCAAAGACGCAAAGGCGCGACCTCTCTGCGCCTCCGCGCCTCTGCGGTTCATTTTACTTTCACCATTTCCATCAATGTCTGGTAGTGCGAGCACCCACTGTCAAGTTTTCTGTAT
>JAYRXB010000329.1:0-5011 GCA_041917735.1 Cyclobacteriaceae bacterium | reverse complement strand
GTCTGCATGCCAAACCCTATGATACTGATCAGAAATTGAAGCAAAACTTCGACTTTCCCTATTCCGGCTACTCCCGCCAGGTCGTCGTGGCCAGCGATAAATTTTAATCCGAAGATGGCAAACAGGTGAGCCGCGCCGGTGAGCAAAAAGAGCAGTCCAATTCGATAGATCATCGTATCATCTAAATATCAACAGCGATGCCACGAATCACCGAGCTGTGCAGGCGGTTTACTTTCATACTTGGGCAAAAGTACAAAAACATGGTGCTCCCGCAGGTAAACCATTCAAACCAACTCCGATGGAGTTTCCGGCCTTTTGACCCAGATCAAATAAACCTTAGAAATAAACCGGCAATTCTGAAATACGGGGCCAGGCCATGTCTTTGTCGGAGACCAGTGGCGGGTAGCCTGGCGTTATCTTCCACGCAATGCTGAGGTCCGGATCATCGTACCGAATTCCGCGCTCCAACGAGGGTGTGTACAGGCCGTCCGACTTATACAACACTTCCGCAGACTCCGAAATCACGGAGAAGCCATGGGCAAATCCCCTTGGCACGAGTAATTGCCATTTGTTCTCCGCAGAAAGTTCAACATAGTGGACCTTTCCATACGTAGGTTCATCCCTGCGCAAGTCGACTACCACATCCCAAATCACGCCTTGCAGTACACGTACCAACTTGGTTTGTGCGACGGGTGGCACTTGAAAATGCAGGCCCCGGATTACACCGGCCTTCGACCATGACTGGTTGTCCTGCACAAACTCAAATTCAAAACCGGATTCCGCGAAAGACCGCTTATTGTATGACTCGAAAAAATGACCACGCGAATCCTTCCGGACGTCGGGTTGAAGGATTACCATTCCCTTAAAACCTGTTGCAACGACTTTCATAACTGTGCCTTACGAAGCGAGTATACCAGGTCAATCGAGGGTCGCGCCTCTTCGATGCCAAATCCTTTTCCGGACAGAATCTCCCGGTAGCAGGAGGTATGCAAGTCTGTAAATCCATCGCTGAATTCGATTTCGCGACCTTCGATCTTGAGTGAACGAAATGTTCTCTTGCCGGCCGCCGCAACCTCAACGGGAAGATGGGCCGCATTGATGCTCAACCGCCATCGTACACGGGCTCGTTTCAACGCGAGGGTGCCGTACGCAAGATCGTCGGTCACCACGGCTTGCGGCGATTCGGTGGGTGTACCAAAAATCCACAGCAACATGTCAAAAAAGTGTATGCCGATGTTCGTTGCCACACCTCCCGACTTCGACGCATCTCCTTTCCAACTGTGGTGGTACCAGTTGCCCCGGGAGGTAATGTATTCCAGCGACACGTCAAAGAATTTATCCTTAGGAGCGCGATCGACTTCATCCTTCAAATTCTTGATGGCCGGATGAAGACGCAACTGGAGAATGTTATAAACACGATGCCCTGTTTCTTTTTCAATCTCTGCAAGGCCGTCGAGGTTCCACGGGTTAAGCACCAGTGGCTTCTCGCAAATGGCGTCAGCCTGGTGGCGCAACGCAAAACGAATGTGCGAGTCGTGCAGGTAGTTCGGGGAACAAATGGAGACGTAATCGATCTTTTGGCCTTGTCGGCGAAGTTTATCCAGGTGACGATCAAAGCGCTCGAACTCCGTGAAGAAATCCGCGTGCGGAAAGTAAGAATCCATGATGCCCACACTGTCGAAGCGGTCCAGCGCGGCAACCAGGTTGTTGCCGGTATCCCGAATGGCCTGAAGGTGCCGAGGGGCGATGAATCCGGCTACTCCAATAAGGGCAAAATTCTTCATAGCTTGATTACGGTACCATTCTTCAATTGATAAACTTCCCCGCTCTCGGGGCATGTGGCCATTCCATCTCCATTGAACTTCAATTTATGACCGTACTCACTCATCCAGCCCGATTGACGGGCCGGGTTACCCATGACCAGCGCATAGTCGGGCACATCGCGCGTCACCACGGCGCCTGCTCCAATAAAGGCAAATTTGCCGATAGTGTGTCCGCACACAACGGTTGCGTTCGCGCCGATGGTCGCTCCTTTCTTCACCAGCGTCTCCACATACTGGTTGCGCCGGTTTACCGCGCTGCGCGGATTAACCACATTGGTAAAGACCATGGAAGGACCAAGGAAAACATCATCTTCACACGTGACTCCGGTATAAATCGAGACATTGTTCTGCACCTTCACGTTATTCCCCAAAACCACCTGGGGAGATACGACGACGTTTTGGCCGAGATTGCAATTGTTGCCAATCCTGGACCCCGTCATCACGTGAGAGAAGTGCCAGATCCGCGTGCCCTCACCAATGGAGCACCCGGGATCCACCACGGCAGTCTCGTGGGCAAAGAATGAATTGTTTTCCATGATCAGGCAAACCGGGCCAGTGCATCGCAAATATAGGACAACTGCTCCTCATCCATTTCGGTATGGATGGGCAGAGACAGCACGGTTTGCGATAGTGCTTCGGTTACCGGAAAACTGCCGGCCGGCTTGTCTATTTTCCGATAAGCCGCTTGCAAGTGAAGCGGGATAGGGTAATAGATCATAGACGGTATTCCTTTCTTCTGCAGGTGATCTTTGAGGGCATTCCGGTCGACGCCCCGGGTGCGAACCGTATATTGATGAAATACGTGCGTGGAGTAAGGAGCCCGGAGTGGCGTCTCCAGAAAAGTAACGCGGCTCAGGTGGCTATCATAGAAATCCGCTACGGCCCGACGCTGTGACTCATATTCGTCGAGGTGCCTGAGTTTGATCCGCAGGATTGCCGCCTGAAGGGTGTCGAGCCGGCTGTTTACGCCTACCCGGTCATGCTGGTACTTCTGGCGTTGGCCGTGATTGGCAATCATACGCAGCGTAGCAGCCAGTTTTTCATCACGCGTGAACATCGCGCCGCCGTCGCCAAAGGCGCCCAGGTTTTTGGATGGGAAGAACGAAGTGGTGCCAATGGTTCCCAAGGTTCCACCAAAGGCCTGCCGCCCATCCTGGAAAATATACCGTGCACCCAGGGACTGAGCAGCATCTTCAATAACATGAAGCTTGTGTCGTGCAGCCACTGCCAGGATGGGCTCCATGTTTGCACACTGGCCATACAAGTGCACCGGCACGACTGCACGGGTACGGTTCGTGATTAGCGCTTCCAGCTGAGCCGGGTCGAGGGTGAAGGTCTTCGGATCAACATCCACGAACACCGGCGACAACCGCAGTAGCGCTATAACTTCAGCTGTTGCAACGTAAGTGTGCACGGGAAGAATTACCTCATCGCCCGGCTCCAATCCCAAGCCCATCATGGCGATTTGAAGTGCATCGGTACCGTTTCCGCAGGTTACGGCTGGTGTGCCTCCAGCATAGTTAGACAACTCCTGCTCAAACAGCCGCACGGCCGGTCCCTGAATAAACTCCGTGGACTCGACCACCTGCCGGACGGCCTCATCGATTTCAGATTGTATGCGCTGGTATTGCCCCAGCAGGTCGACCATCTTAATGGGCCTCATGGCTCAGCTGTTTTTCCCATCTCCAAGCGTCGCGTAACGCCTCCGCGATTGTCCGCTCTGTGCGCCAACCCAATACCTTGAGGGACTTGGCGGGATCGGCATAAACCTGCTCAATATCACCCGGACGACGTGGACCCATTTCATGGGGCACCTTCACCCCGGTCTCCTTTTCAAACAGGTGAATCAATTCCAGGATGGAATATGGCTTGCCCGTGCCGAGATTGAACGCCTCAAAACGGTTGGGTAAGGTGTCCATTTTCATGAACGCTGCGACATGTGCCTTAGCCAAGTCCACCACGTGTATGAAGTCCCTGAGGCAGGTGCCGTCCGGCGTTTTGTAGTCAGAACCGAACACAACCAACTTAGGCCGTTTGCCGGCCGCTGTTTGCGTCAGGTAAGGCACTAAATTGTTGGGCGTCCCCAGGGGCAACTCTCCGATTAGTCCGGACGGATGGGCTCCAATGGGATTAAAGTATCGCAAAGACACAACACGAAGAGAGGGAAACGCAGCAACAGCATCTTCGAGGACGCGTTCGCTCATTTGCTTTGTTGCCCCATACGGAGACTCCGGCTTTCGAAACGGAGTCTCTTCATTGGCGGGGATTACATCCGGCTGACCGTAGACCGTACAGGAGGAAGAAAAGATGAACCGCTGTACACCTGCCGATTGCATGGCTTCCAGAAGAGAAATGACTGAACCAAGGTTGTTGTGGTAGTAACGCAGAGGCTGCTCGACCGATTCGTTCACCGACTTAAAGGCCGCAAAATGCATCACACCAACAATCCCGGGATGACGGGAAAAAACCTCCGTTAGTCCGGCAACTTCGGTGCAGTCCACCGGGTAGAAGGGAACATCGATGCCCGTGATTTTCTTTACCCCATCAAGAAGTTGGTGTGAACTGCGCGATAGGTTGTCCACCACCACCGGAGACAAGCCAGAAGAAATCAGCTCTACCAGCGTATGCGCCCCGATATATCCGGCTCCGCCAGTTACAAGTATTTGATCCATGGGTGTTCCTGTCAAAGCCGGGCAGTTACGGTGGATTTGTCCAGCACACCCTTCACATCATAGATCACCGTATTCGGCTTACGCAATGTGTTCCACGGAAGGCTCTTGAATTCCTGGTGGGCTACCGCAAGCACCACCGCATCATATTGGCTGCCCGGACTTTTCACCAGGGAAAGATTGTACTCATGCTCCACTTCTTTGGCGTCAGCATGTGGATCATAGACATCTACTGCAAGGCCATACGTCTTGAGTTCGGAGATCACATCCACCACTTTGCTGTTCCGGATGTCGGGGCAATCTTCTTTGAAGGTGAGCCCGAGGACCAGCACGCGTCCGCCGCGAATCGGAAGATCTGCCTGGGCCATTAATTTCACGACGCGACTGGCAATATGAACACCCATATTGTCATTGATACGCCTTCCGGCGAGTATGACTTCAGGCCGATACCCAACACCCTCCGCCTTGTGCGTCAGGTAGTAGGGGTCGACGCCGATGCAATGCCCACCCACCAGTCCC
>JAYRXB010000328.1:0-7828 GCA_041917735.1 Cyclobacteriaceae bacterium | reverse complement strand
GCGGGGTGACGTAGTGCGTCTTGGGATAAACGGTATAACGCGGCGTCTTGCGCAGCAGATGACCGGTCAGCGGATCGGATAGACTGAGCGATTCGATCTCGTCGTCGAACAACTCCACCCGCACCGCCTCGGCATCGGATTCGGCCGGGTGAATGTCGATCACCTCGCCCCGCACCCGAAAGGTGCCGCGCGCCAATTCCAGATCGTTGCGGGTGTATTGCAAATCGGCCAGCCGGCGCAGGATGGCGCGCTGGTCCACTTTCTCGCCGCGCACCAGATGCAGCAACATCTTCATGTACGATTCGGGATCGCCCAGCCCATAAATCGCCGACACGGTGGCGACGATGATCGTATCGGGCCGCTCTAGAATCGCCTTGGTCGCCGACAGCCGCATCTGTTCGATGTGCTCGTTGATCGAGGCGTCCTTCTCGATATAGGTATCGGACGATGGGACGTAGGCTTCCGGCTGGTAGTAGTCGTAATAGGAAACGAAATACTCCACCGCGTTATCCGGAAAAAATTCCTTCATCTCGCCGTAGAGTTGCGCCGCTAGGGTCTTGTTGGGCGCCAGTACCAGCGCCGGACGCTGCGCGATGGCGATGACGTTGGCGACGGTAAAGGTTTTGCCGCTGCCGGTAACCCCGAGCAGAGTTTGATGCGCCAGGCCGTTGCTCAGGCCGGTGACGAGCACCCGAATGGCGTCCGGTTGATCACCGGTCGGTTGGAAAGGGGCGCGAAGGGCGAAAGGCTTACGATTTTGCATGGGGTTTTGGCCGAGGCGCGAAATTTCAGTATTATCCAACATCCCGCTCGACCTTTGTGTTCAAACCCCTCAGCACCCAGGAGTCCGTACGTGAGTACCCCTCTTTCCGAACGTGTACAGCGCATTAAGCCGTCCCCGACCTTGGCGGTAACCGCCAAGGCCAATGCCTTGAAAGCCGCAGGCAAGGACGTGATCGGCCTCGGTGCCGGCGAGCCGGATTTCGATACCCCCGATTTCATCAAGGAAGCGGCGATCAAAGCCATCAACGCCGGTTTTACCAAATACACGCCGGTCGATGGCACAGCGGGATTGAAAAAGGCGATCATCGCCAAATTTCAGCGCGACAACGGCTTGAGCTACGAACCGAAACAGATTTTGGTGTCGGTCGGTGGCAAACAGAGCTTCTACAATTTGGCGCAGGCGCTGCTGAACAGCGGCGACGAGGTGATCATCCCCGCACCCTACTGGGTGTCGTATCCCGACATGGTGTTGCTAGCCGATGGCGTACCGGTGATTGTCGAGGCCGGCATCGACCAGCACTTCAAGATGACCCCGGCCCAGTTGGAAGCGGCGATCACTCCGCGCACCAAGCTGTTCGTGATCAACAGCCCGTCTAATCCGACCGGTGTCGCCTACAGCGCCGCCGAACTGACCGCGCTGGGTGAAGTGCTGCGCCGCCATCCGCAGATCTATATCGCCACCGACGACATCTACGAACACATCCTGTGGACCGGGGAGAAATTCCATAACCTTCTCAACGTCTGCCCCGACCTGTACGACCGCACCATCGTGTTGAACGGTGTTTCCAAGGTGTACTCGATGACCGGCTGGCGTATTGGTTACTGCGGTGGCCCGAAAGACTTGATCGAGGCGATGACCAACATCCAGTCGCAGAGTACTTCCAACCCGACTTCGATTTCCCAGGTCGCGGCCGAAGCCGGGCTGAACGGCGATCAGTCCTGCGTCGCGATGATGACCAAGGCGTTCAAGGAACGACACGACTACGTGTATCACACCTTGAAAGCGATGAACGGCGTCGCGGTCGCTCCGGCGGACGGGACGTTCTACATCTTTCCCAGCTTTCAGAAAGTGATCGAACGGCTGGGGTTGGCCAACGACATCGCTTTTGCGGAACTGCTGCTCAACGAAGTCGGCGTGGCGCTGGTGCCGGGCTCAGCGTTTGGCGCTGAAGGCTGCGGGCGGATCTCGTTCGCAACCAGCATGGACAACCTAACCAAAGCGCTGGAACGCATCAAGTCACAGAAGATCGTAGTGCGTTACCCGCCGCGACCAACGCCATTTGCGTTCCCCATCATGATCGACCGCCTAAGCCGCGACAAACTGACGACGGAGCGACTCGAGGACCGTGTAAAGAAGATGAACCTCGAGTGGCAGCAGAAATAGTTCGCTAGAAGATAGAACGGAACAGCAGGAACAGCGATCCGGCCATCATCATCACTACCGGCAGTGTAAGGAACCAGGCCAGCAGGATGTTGCGAACGGTTTCTGGTTGAAGGTTCTTCACTCCCTTGCTGGCGACCATACTGCCGGCAACACCGGAAGACAACACGTGGGTAGTGCTTACCGGCAGCCCAAAATAGCTGGACATGCCAATGGTGCTCGCTGCAACAAGTTCAGCGCTTGCGCCCTGTGCATAGGAGAGATGTTCCTTGCCAATCTTCTCTCCAATGGTCTTCACGATGCGCTTCCAGCCGATCATGGTGCCGAAGCCCAGCGACATGGCAATCATCACGATGACCCAGTCCGGAGAATAGTCAGTGATCTTGCGGAGCGACTTCAGGTTGGCTTTGATGATGGTTTGATCGGCCGAACTGACGCGCACTTCTTCTTTCTTTAAGAGCTTGTTGAGGTTCCGATCCAGTACGAGGATGTCCTTGCGGATATTGAAACGCTCGCTGTGTGGAATGCTTGAAACGGACGCAGCCAGTGTTCCCTGCAAGCGCACGTCAAGAGCTTTTGATTCCTCAAGGATCTTGCGGTCTGATTCTGAAAGCGGCGTTGGGTCAATGGAGCCCATCACCTGCTCGATGGCATGTAGGGGTTCCTGGAGTTTTGAGGTATCAAAGCCGGCATTGAGGGCAAAGTAACCAGGAACGATACCGATGAGGATCAGCATGACCAGTCCGACGCCCTTTTGTCCGTCGTTTTGCCCATGGAAGAAGCTTACTCCCGTGCAGGTGAGCAACAGGATGCCGCGAATCCAGGGTGGGGGTGGGGCGTTCTTTTTTGGTTCCTTAAACAAGTCCTCTCCGTATGACTTCTTGCGCGTCGCCACCCGCAGAAAATACATCAGAACGATGGTGACACTGAACCCGAACAGCGGTGAAATCATCAACGACATACCAATCTCCGTGGCTTTGGTCCAATTGACCGCTGCTCCAGCAGCATCCGGAAGAAACGAATAGGCAATTCCCACGCCCAAGATGGAGCCAATGAGGGTGTGCGAACTGGAGCAAGGAATGCCGAAGTACCAGGTAAAGAGATTCCAGGAGATGGCACTGATCAGCAGTGCCGCGATCATGGATATGCTGTGTGCAATGTTCTGATCAATAAGTGTTTCAACGGGCAGGAGGTTGACGATGCCCATGGCGACCGAAATGCCTCCCAGGAATACGCCGAGTGCATTCATCATGCCGGACCAGATTACCGCAGCCCACGGCTTCATCGAGTTGGTATAGATTACGGTAGCTACCGCATTGGCCGTATCGTGGAATCCGTTGACAAATTCGAAACCGCAGGCGGCGACCAGGCAAATAACTAGCAGAATGGTGTAGGATAACTCAAGCTCAAACATGAACAGGGAATGTTAGGTCAGGTAGGTAAAAATGCGGAATTTTGGCAAGATAGAAGGTCTTTTCAGACCCAAGGTTAAGCCAATGTTAACAAAATTCCGCCTATGGCGGGCAGCGTATTTTTGAGCCCAATTGGATGAAAAGGCAGGGGAAATCTTCGAGGGATGAAATGGCTGAGATTACCGTGGGTGGTGTCGTCGTTCATTTGCTGGCCGACCGGGCCATGTGGGTTCCGCATGCCGGCACACTCGTAGTGGCGGATCTCCATTTTGGCAAAGTAAATCACTTCCGCCGGTCAGGATTGCCCGTACCGGTGGCAGCCAATCAACGTAACGCGGAACGGCTGATCGATTTGATCCAAAAATACCAGCCTGCCCAGACTCTTTTTCTTGGCGACCTTTTCCACAGCGTGTACAACGACGATTGGGAAGTAGTCGGTCAGATCGTCAAGCACTTTCCAGCCAGCTCGTTCAGGCTGGTGATGGGTAACCACGATATTCTCAGCGACCGCCAGTACCAACGGCACGGCATTGAGCAAGTGGATCGGGTAGCAATCGGCAACCTCACCTTTACCCACGAGCCGATGGAGCTGGAACAACTGGGCCCGGACGAAGTCAATGTGGCCGGTCACCTTCACCCGGCTGCACGACTAACCGGAAAAGGAAGGCAGTCGTTGGTGATGCCTTGCTTTTGGAAATCCGACCGACATTTCATTCTTCCGGCCTTCGGTTCTTTCACGGGCCTGGCGACCGTAGCGCCGGGTGAGCAAGATCGTGTGTATGTGCTGGTGGATCGGCAGGTGGTAGAAATCCGGCCCACTACGACTGAAACCAAACGCAAAGCTTCATGAGGTGGCTGTCAGTGGTGTTCGTGATGAGCGCGTGGAGTGCGAGCGGGCAAGATTCGCTTACGCTGGTGTTTGCCGGCGACATCATGCAGCATGAGTCACAAATGAAGGCGGCATTTGACCCTGCAAAAGGTAGCTACGATTACCGGGGCGTCTTTGAGGGTGTAAAGCCATGGATTCAGTCGGCTGACATCGCCATCGCCAATCTTGAGTTGACCTTTGGAGGGAAGCCGTATACGGGCTACCCGCAGTTCAGTGCACCCGATGAGTTCCTGGCAGCAATCAAAGATGCAGGGTTTGATGTGTTGGTGACAGCCAACAATCATTCGGTGGACCGAGGAAGGAGCGGACTGGAGCGAACGCTTCGACGGCTCGACAGCGCGGGCTTGCTGCATACCGGGACGTTTGCCGACACCCTGGATTTTCTGAATCACTATCCGTTGATCCTCGAAGCCAGGGGCTTCCGGATTTCCTTGCTCAACTACACCTACGGCACCAATGGGATTGCCGTTCGTCGGCCGAATCGGGTAAATCCGATTGACACGGCTCAGATCCGCAAGGACCTCGCCCGTGCACGGCAGCAACAGACCGATGCGGTGGTGGTGGTCTTCCATTGGGGAGATGAATACCAGCAACTTCCAAACCGTGCACAGCAGGATGTGGCCAGCTTTTGCTTGTCGCAAGGTGTCAAGTTGGTTATCGGTTCCCATCCGCACGTTCTTCAGCCGATGTATTGGAATCGCGACCAGGATAACCTGGTGGTGTATTCGCTGGGCAACTTCATTTCGGGTCAGCGCGCCCGCTATCGCAACGGTGGGGCCTTGCTGCATGTGACTCTACGAAAAGACCACACCGCCGAAGGCACGCCGCGTACCACCCTGGCGGATGTTTCCTACTCGCTTTCCTGGGTGAATCGTTTGCCAGACTCCCGACGGAGTTTTCGCCTCGTGCCGGTGGGCGATCCCGTTGACAGCCTTGCGGTGACAGGATCAAACTCCCGGGCGCTGTACAAGGAATTCATCAACGATTCCCGCACATTCCTCGACCGTGAAAACCGGAACGTGGGGGAGCGTGCCCGCCGGAAGCGGGACTAACCCCTAGCGACGGCCAGTCTTGAAGTTGATGCCAATCGAAAATTCAAGGCCTGTAAAGTCAACCCGGGCATCGGCCCAATCGGCAGGCATGGTGGTTAGCTGGTCTCCGAACTTTGCGCCAGAATAGCTGCCGCGAATTGGCATGGAAGAACCACCCATCAGGTAATTGGTCTCCAGCGAGATACCCCACTGCGATGTTACGTCTACGCTGAATTCCATGCCAACGAGATACCCGAAGCCCGGCTTGTTTTCGAATTCCAGTTGAGCGTTGGCCACGTCCCACCCGGTATAGCTTCGAAGTGCTTTGTCGATGTTGCCATAATTAAGCTGCTGGTCGAACGCATAGAAGAAAAAGCCGCCGCCCTTGATGTCAAACTCCACCCCCTTGCCCTTGAACTGGAAGACGACCTCACCCGGGATGAACAAGGTGAAGTTGGGGCCGGTGAGCGATGACTTACTTTCAAATGGAAGGTTTGTCATGCCCATGCCCGCCATCCGGTAGAGGGAAGCGCCTGTCTCCAGGGCGATAAACCGGTTAAGGTCAATCCCAACGCCCCGCAGTGAGAATGGGCTGATGGGCGTCGAAAATTCCCCATTGCGTGGAATGAAGTAGCTGAATGAAAGGCCAACGCTTTGCGCTTGGGTGGTCAGGCTGCCAACCAGGAGTGCCATCGCCAGGAAACTACGCTTCATGAAATTCAGGTTTTTGGCGAAGATACTTCAATCGGTCGCCACCCGCATGGTTTCGATAGGAAGATGATGATGAACTGTATTACTTTGGGCCTGAAACCCAAACTGATTCGTTATGAGAAAACTCCTGTTCTTCGCGGCGGCACTCGCCTGGGGATGTCAGTCAAAGCCGGTTCCTGCCGACCTGATCATCCACGGTGGCACCATATACACGGTAGACGACAAGCAGGCGACGGTGGAGGCCGTGGTGGTGAGTGCGGATACCATACGGTATGTCGGTAGCCTGGAGGAAGCAAAGGCTTATCAGGGTGACAAGACCGAAATGCTTGACCTTGGCGGTGCTACAATGACGCCGGGCTTAATCGAGTCGCACGGCCACATCATGGGTGTAGGCTATAACGAAATGAACCTCGACCTCATGTCGGTGAAGAGTTACGAAGAATTGGTGGAGAAGGTGAAGGAGGCGGTCGCCAAAGCGGAACCCGGCCAATGGATACTCGGTAGGGGTTGGCACCAGGATAAGTGGGACACGAAACCCGAGAAAATGGTGAAGGGATTTCAGACGCATGAGTTGCTGAGCGCTGCAAGCCCGAACAACCCGGTATACCTGTCACACGCCAGCGGCCACGCAGGTTTTGCCAACGCCAAGGCGATGCAACTCGCGGGAGTCAATTTGTTATCGGTTGAAAAGTTGTCGGGCGAATTGGAGGGTGGAGAAATCATCCGCGACAAGATGGGTAACCCGACAGGCATATTCAACGAGCGTGCCCAGACACTTATCCGTAAGGTGATTCCGGAAAACACACCGGAGTCCAATGCACGCGCCCTGGAGTTGGCCATGGATGCCTGCGCGCGCCTTGGCATTACCGGCTTTCACGATGCTGGAGCTTCACGCGATAATATTGAGTTGTTCACCTCCTTCGCGGCCTCAGGCCGGTTGAAGACCCGTTTGTACGTCATGATTACGGGTTGGGATCGCGAGCTGATACGGGAGTGGTACAAACGCGGGCCGCTCATCGACCCACGTGGTGTCACCGTGCGCTCCATCAAACTGAATTGCGACGGTGCCCTGGGCTCCCGGGGCGCCTGGTTGCTGGAGCCGTACTCAGACCGCACGGATACCTATGGCATGGCTACTTTTCCCATGGATAGTGTGCTCAGCACCTCCCGGGATGGCCTCACGTATGGATTCCAGGTTTGTTCACACGCCATTGGCGACCGGGCCAACCAGGAAGTATTGAACCGCTACGAGGCGGCGTTCAAGGAAAATCCTGCCGTCACCGATCATCGCTTCCGCATTGAGCATGCGCAACACCTGCATCCCAATGATATTCCAAGGTTTGCACAACTCGGCGTGATTCCAGCCATGCAGGCCATTCACTTGTCATCCGACAGGCCATGGGCCATCGAGCGACTCGGTGAAAAGCGAATCCGCGAAGGTGCTTACATGTGGCAGTCGTTGCTCAAGAGTGGGGCCAAGGTGATCAATGGAACCGATGCTCCCGTGGAGCCGCTTGCTCCCATTCCTAGTTTCTATGCCTCCGTTTCGCGCAAGACCCTCAAGGGTGAGCCGGAAGGCGGGTATGAGCCTGCCGAGAAAATGACACGCGAGCAGGCCCTT
>JAYRXB010000327.1:0-2640 GCA_041917735.1 Cyclobacteriaceae bacterium | reverse complement strand
AGACGTCACGGAAATGGCCAAATCGATCCAGGACGATATGAAGAAGATCGAAGAAGCTTTGTACCAGACGAAAAACCGCAGCGGCCAGGATCCACTCAACTACCCGGTACGCCTGAACAACAAACTGGCTGCACTGGGCGGTGAATCGGATGGATCGGATTTCAAGCCCACCAGCCAGGTGAAAGCGGTGTACTCGGAAATTTCCGGGAAGATTGATGAGCAGTTGCAGCAACTGAACAAGATCTTCAATGACCGCATTCCGAAGTTCAACGATCTCGTGAAGCAGAAGCAGATCAACCCGGTGACAATACCGGAAGTATTCTAGTCGATGGTCGATAGTCGATGGTCCATGGCCGAATAGCTATGGACCATCGTCCATTGACTATGGGCTAATTCGCATCCAAAATCTTAAACAACTCATCCAGGTGAGGCGTCACGATAATCTCCGTGCGCCGGTTCTTCTGTCGGTTCGCATCGGTGGTATTCGGCATCAGCGGGGCGTATTCTCCCTTTCCTGACGGAAGTATTTGTGTGGTCTTTACTCCCGCATTAACCAGGATACGGGTTATGCTGGTCGCCCGCATCACACTGAGGTCCCAGTTGTCCTGCATGTATTGCGATTTCTTGCCGATCGGCACATTGTCGGTATGGCCTTCCACCATCACCTGTACGTCTTTGTGGTCTTTGAGGGCCACGGCCATCTGGCGAAGGGCTGACTCGCCTTTGTCGTCCACTTCCACGCTCCCGGACTTGAAGAGGAGTTGCTCGGCCAGGCTAACGTAAACCTTGCCGTTCTTGACCGTGACCGTCAGGTCGTTCTCCTTGAATCCCAGCAGCGCGTCGCTGATTTTCTTTTTGAGATCTTGAACAGCTTTATCCTTGCGGGCGAGTATACCCTCCAGCTCTTTAACCTTGCGCTCGCGTTCCATCAGGCTCACGCTGAGTGAGTCATTGAGTTTGCGCGTCTTGTCCAGGTTTTCCTGGATGGCAAAAAGCTGATCGCGTTGTTCCACCAGGTCGCGGTTCATCTTCCCGCTGCTGGTCATGAGGTTCTTGTAGTAGGCGTTGAGCTTGTCGTATTCCATCGTCAGTTCTGCCAACTGCCGTTGGGTCAGGCGCTTTTGCTCGCCCAATGCCGTGGTGTCGGCCGCCAGTTGTGCAACCTGCTTATCCAATTCCTGGAGGCGTTTCTCCGCTTTATCCAGTTGATCGGCCTTCTCGGCGAGCTCCCCTTCGGCCTTCACTTTCTGGGCCAGCATATCATCAAATTTCTTTTTGGTGACAATGCAGGATTGGCTGGTAACCAACACAGACAGGATAAAGAGCTTAAAAAATAGCTTCATAATGAAGGAATTAGATTAAAAAGTACTACGAAAGTAGGCGATTGAAATGTTCCATCCAACAAGGGGGCTGGGAACCAGGGCGAGGGGCCAGGCGTAAGTGTACAGTGGCTTGCGGCTAGTGGATAGCGGTGATGGAGATAAATTCAAGAACCAAACGCCGAAGATTGAGCGAAGACTGAGTAGCTTAGGGCAAAGAGCCATTAACTACGAACCCAAGAAACTATGAATCACACCGAGGGGATGTTTAAACCGGGAGCATTTAAGGGAAAAACCATTTTGATCACCGGCGGCGGTACCGGGCTGGGCCGGTCGATGGGAAAATACCTGCTGGAGCTGGGTGCCAACCTGGTGATCAGCAGCCGAAAGAAAGAAGTTATTGACAAATCGGCGGCTGAGCTGATGAAGGAAACCGGGGGCCAGGTATTGGCTGTAGCTTGCGACATTCGGAAGTATGATGAAGTAGAGAACGTGATTCGTGAGGCTGAAAAAACATTTGGTCAGTTGCACGGCGTGCTCAACAATGCCGCAGGGAATTTCATCAGCCCCACCGAGCGGCTTTCGCACCGGGCCTTTGACATTGTCGTGGACATTGTGCTCCGTGGTACCTATTACGTCACGCTGGCCGCCGGCAAGAACTGGATTGCCAAGAAACAGCCCGGGACTTTTCTCAACATCGTTACGACCTATGCGTGGACCGGCTCGGGGTATGTGGTTCCCTCCGTGTGCGGCAAGGCCGGTGTGCTTGGGCTGACGCGGTCGCTGGCCGTAGAGTGGGCCAAGTACGGCATCCGCAGCAACGCGATAGCACCAGGTCCCTTTCCGACCGAAGGAGCCTGGAGCCGGTTGATGCCCGGCGAGTTGGTGAAGAAATTTGATCCCGCCGCCCGGATACCATTGAAGCGTGTGGGCGATCACCAGGAGTTGGCGAATCTCGCGGCCTATTTGCTATCCGACTACTCCGCCTACATTACGGGCGAAGTGGTGACCATTGATGGTGGGGAATGGCTCAGGAATGGCGGGGAGTTCAGCTACCTGGAAGAACTGAAGCCGGAGATGTGGGATCAGTTGGAGAAGATGAGGAAGTAAGCCAAGATGAATCGACTGTTGGAAAATTTACACAACAAAATTCAAAAAGCCCTGACAAAGGCCTAGCCAATACCTATATTCCTGCATCCCAACCTTAACACTATTGCCAATATGAAAGTGAATGTGATCACAGCATTCCTACTGCTTTCATCCACTTGCGCCCACGCGGCTCTTTTTAGCTCCGACTCCGTAAGCGGAAGATCTCCATATT
>JAYRXB010000326.1:0-6525 GCA_041917735.1 Cyclobacteriaceae bacterium | reverse complement strand
TACCAGTCAGTCCGGAACCCTGTTGACCCGGGCGGCAACCCGGTCGGCTTTGCCTTTGACAAGTTTGACCTTGCCTATGACAACGCCGGACGGATGAACCCTTACCTGGAGGGCACCTTTACGCAGGCCGACCAGTTCACCGCCACGTTGCGGATGGACTACTTCCGGTATTCCATGGATACCCTCGCAGAAGCCTGGCATCGCCCGACATTTGCCGGTGACCTGAAAGTGGAGTATAACCTGTATAGCAAAATCTATTTACAGGCAGGACTCCGTGTCCAGGGGGGGATGAAAGCCAAGGACCCGGGCAGCGGGCTCGTGCAGTCACTCGAATCGGCTATCGACCTTAACTTCAGAGCCAGGTACTTCTTCTCGAAGGAGCTTTCCGCCTTCCTCCAGTTGAACAACCTGGCGGCGAGTCAATATCCACTTTACCTCAACTACCCTGCCCGCGGATTTCAGGCCATGGTTGGAGTGAGCTGGAGCTTTTAGTACAGGGTGAACTTGATAATTATTGTGAATTTTGCGTTATTTTTGTTTAACCGAGATATGACTAACCCCCCGTTGCATGGCCACCAAAGACGATAACGATCAGGTAAACGACGATAAGACGAACAGTTCGGATGAAAACTTTGGTTTGCCGGAACTGGAATTCAAACCCCTGGAGGAGCAAGCGCCCAAGACGGAAGAACCGGTGAGCCAGGAGCAGCCCGCAGACACTCCATCGACACCCACCGAGAGCTTTGATTCATACGCGGTGGACGAGGCAAAGTCTAAAGCACCCCTCATCCTGACCATTGTAATTGTACTAGTGGTAGCCCTAGCCGGGTACCTCATTTATAACTTCCTTTACCTGCCGGGAGCACGGGAGAAGGCCAAGAAGGAAGAATTGGCACGGCAGCAGGCCGAAGCCAAACGTAAGGCTGATGCCGAGCGTGCCGCCCAGGAACGTGCCGCAGAAGAGGAGAGAAAACGCCAGGAGGCCCTGGCCAACGCCAAGCCTGCGGTGGGCACCATTGAAGTACTAAACGCCCGTACGCGGCGTTATTACGTGGTGATCACGAGCGATATTGACGACGACCTACTGATGGATTACGCCAAGAAATTGAGCGCTCAAGGGGTTAACCTGAAGGTCATTCCTCCCTTTGGCGGGAAGAACTTTCACCGGTTGGCCATTGCCGATCACGATACGTTTGCCCAGGCACAAGCCAATGCGGATGCAGCCAAGGCGACGTACGGTAACGGCGTTTGGGTGCTGAAGTACTAACACGAATGCCTATTGACCTGATCCTTACTTTTTTCGGTCTTAACATTTTTTTGAACTATGGTATTTGCACAAATCGTCGCTACCGGTACGCCTGAAGTTGACTCCCTCTCCGTCGTCGAACTGGCGATGAAGGGAGGCTTTATGATGATACCCATCCTGCTTTCTTCGGTGGTCGCCATCTACATCTTCGTCGAGCGGGTGCTCACCATCAACAAGGCCAACCAAAGCCCGGATGCGTTCATCGGACGGATCAAGGAGTTGGTCTCGAAAGGGGATATCAGTGGGGCGAAATTGCTTTGCTCACAGTTTGACAGCCCCATTGCGCGCATGATCGAAAAGGGAGTATCGCGGATCGGAAGCCCGTTGAAAAACATTGAAGCTTCGATTGAGAATGTCGCCAAGATTGAGCTCTTCAAACTGGAAAAGAACCTCTCCATCCTGGCGACGGTTTCCGGAGCGGCCCCGATGATGGGATTCCTTGGAACGGTAATCGGTATGGTGGAAGCGTTTATTGCCATTGCCCAGGAAGAAGGCTCGGTGAGTCCCAAGTTACTTTCTTCGGGGATCTATACGGCCATGATCACAACGGTGGCAGGGCTGGTGGTAGGCATCATCGCCTACCTGGCCTACAACTACCTGGTAACACGGGTTTCCAAGGTGGTACATCGCATGGAGTACTCTTCCATCGAGTTCGTTGAGCTCCTGCAAGAACCCCGTTAACGGCTAACACCATGGACCTGAAGACGCGAAATAAGGTAGAGGTGTCGTTCAGCATGGCTTCCATGACGGACCTGATCTTCTTGCTGCTTATTTTCTTCATGCTTACAGCCTCCTTCGTGACGCCTTCGGGGTTACCCGTTAACCTGCCCACCAGTAAGGCGAGCACCATCGAGGTGCAGAAGGTATCCATAACGGTGACCAAGGATTTGCAGTACTACGTCAATGACCAAAAGGTAACCAAGGAGACACTGGAGGCGGCCCTGAAGCCGTTACTCTCGTCACCGGCTGGCGTCGTGGTGCTCCACATTGATGAAAGTGTGCCCACCAAAGAACTGGTTTTTGTCGCCGGCGTAGCGACGTCGCTGGAGGCCCGCGTTACCCTGGCCACCAAACCGAAATAGCATGGACGAGCAGGAGAAGAAACATCGGAACATCGGGCTGTGGACCTCCATCGGGGTACATGCAGTGCTGTTCCTGGTTCTTTTCTTTGTGGTAGCCTGGCGCGCTCCGGATCCGCCACTCCCGGAATACGGCATCGAACTTAACTTTGGCCTGGACGACCAGGGCACCGGTGATGTGCAACCGGACGAAGCGGTAGGCGATGCCGGTGAGTCGGTAACGGCAGAGACGGTAACGGAGCCGATACCCGAACAAAACAACGAGACGGCAGCGGAGACCAGCGAGCCTGCCGAGGAGAAGGAGGTAACACCCGTACCTTCCAAGGCCGAGAGCCCGGTTACGGTCAAAGAGAAAAAGACAGCCGTCGCCGAATCCAAGGAAACTGCAGAAGCACAAGCGAAGACACCGAAGAAGGAAACTCCGGTAACTACACCGGCCGAAACCTCCAAAGAGGTCGTGGCCCAGGATGCATCAAAGCAGGGTACGGCTGCCAGTCACGGTGACGACGCGAACAAAACGGGCGACAAGGGGAGTGAGCAAGGCACCTTGGATGCGAAGGCTCTTTATGGCACGCCCGGCGGTGGCGGTGGCGGCACCGGCATGAACCTTCAGATGGCGGGTTGGGCCTGGGCTGATAATCCAACCATACCACAGCTCCCTGATAATGAAAATGGAAAAGTCGTATTCGAAATTGAGTGCGACGAAACCGGTGAGATTACCCGCATTACTTCCCTGGAACGGACATTGAGCCCGCGTGCCGAACAACTGCTGAAAGATATGATTCGCAAGAACTCCCTTGTCCGGACATCGGGAGGGAAGATCCCCGAGCGCTCCACCGGGAAGCTCGTGTTTGTACTCCGTACGAAGTAAGGTTACTTATACAAGTTCCGGGCAATCCGCTCCGGGATTCCTTTCGGAACGATCTCCGCCAGTTTCGCACTGAGCCAGTTGGTGAAGCCAGGAATGATTTCAGGCTTGCCAGCAAACATCCCGTTCACCGCCAAGCGGGCTACGGCCTCTGCCGTCATGCTGAACTTCTCGGCCCGCTCCTTGATCCGGCCCAGGTTGGCCCTGTCGATAAAGCCGGTGCTGGTAGGGCCCGGTGAGAGACAGGAAGCGGATACCGAGGTGCCCTTCAGCTCCCAGTTCAAACCACGCGTGAGGACCAGGACAAACGCCTTTGTAGCAGCATAAAGTGAGAGTGTTGGTACGGCTTGATAAGCCGCTGTGCTTGAGACATTTAGGATATGGGCTCTCTTTTCTTTCTTCAAGGCAGGTAAGAGCATTCGGCAGAGGTTGGCCAGGGTGACCATGTTGAGTTGCATCATCCCCTGGAATTCCGATTCGGGGATCTCGTCATACATGCCCCACGAACCGAACCCGGCGTTGTTGATGAGGATGTCTATAGGGTAGTCCGAAGATTCCACCCATTGTGCCACGGCCGCTGCTGCCTCGGGGGTGGCAAGATCCAGGGCCAGCGTATGTACGCTGACACCAAAATCTTTGCGAATACCTTCCGCAAGTTCTTCGAGTCGCTGTCCTGACCGGGCAATGAGGAGGAGGTCGTGACGCCGGGCCGCAAGTTCACGTGCCAACGCCAGACCGATACCGCCACTGGCACCGGTGATCAGGGCATAGGCCATATTATTTGTCGGTAATGGACGCGAAGCGCTGGTACAACAGTGGTTTGCTGCTTTCGTCGCGGGGCTGGTACTTGCCTGAAATGATCGGCACATACATCACGCGGCGGCGGCTCTTTTCACCTACAAACGGAGATTGGGCAACGCGGTGCCAGATGCGACCGTCGTGAACCGTCAGGTCGCCAGGCTCGGTGGTGAGACCCAGTTCGCGCTTGTCGGCCTTATTGCTGAGGTAATAGACCTTGTGGAAAAGCAGGGTGGCGATACCTTTGTTGTGCGTTCCGGGGAGGATGCGCAAGCCACCGTTCTCCGGGGAAGAGTGGTCGAGGTGCAAGCCCACATTCAGCATGGGCATAATCTTGTTGCCGTAGAAGATATCCCGCAGGGCATCCGTGTGCCAGCCCAGCTGGGTGTAATTGCTGTTGGTGGTGTTTACATAATGATTAAACACCAGGCCATCCTTCTCATTCACGCCGATGCGGGAATCCGGGGCCCCGATGAAATCAAAGAGTGCCTCAAGGCGAGGGTCTTTGAGGAAGTTTTCAAAAACGGGGGCAAAGTGATTCAGGAACGCAAAGCGCTGAACAATGGTCTTTCCGTCCACGTCGGTGCCATATTTGATGGGAACACCATTGACCATCTTCCGGCCTTCTTTGATCCACTGCTCCTGTACCCGCTGAGACTCGGTGAGCATTTCGCCCACGGTCTCCTTGCTGACAAAGTTCTTGAAGTGAATAAATCCGTAGGTATCAAAAAACTGCTTCTGCTCTTCCGTGAGCTTGTCGCCCAGGGTAAAGCGGGGGTAGGAGCCATTTCTAACGTTCTTTTCGGTCGCAACCATTTCCTCCATTGTTAATCTCTCGAATAGTACCTTTCCTAACAACCTGCAAAATAATCCTATTTTACGTAAATGTTACCACGAAGGTCATTAGAATGGGGGCAAAAATAGCTCTTTTTCGGCTTATTCGTGCACTTTCTGCGCCCCAACTTGTCCTACAAATTTCCGGACGCCCAGGTAGGATACGTAGGTGACAAAGGGGGCTACAATCAGGTCGACGGAGTAGTGGACATGCTGCCAGGCCAGAAACAGGGCCATCAAGGCGGTGCCAAGGATTTTTACCAGGTACCAGGCCCGGTTTCGCTCCACAAAAACCATCGCCATCATGGTGCTTACGTGGCCCGAAAAGAACAGGTCTTTGGCAAAAGCCTGTTCGGGATACACCAGGGAAGCGGAGATCGGATCGATCAACAGGATCATATCAGCCGGCGGCTCGAGTGTGATGGCATACATGGTGAACACGCGGAGGATATTCACCACACAGTAGGTAAGAATGCCGGTCCAAAGGATGGCGGGCTTGTTGATGTACATGAGCACGGTCTGCACCAGTGCCACCGTGAGGATGAAGAACACGGCGGTGGACCAGTCAACCGGCGTAAACAGATTCAACACCGGGTCATCGAGCAGGATACCCACCTTGGGGCCCAGCACATGCCGGTAGTAGAGGGGCATAAACAATACCATCGACAGCAGTGTGGCCAGGCTGAACAGGATGATTCCGCGCCCCCGTGCCGATTTCAGCCATTCTCGCCAGGTAATATCCATCTACGCCGCGATGATCAGGTAGTAATTCTTCTTGCCCTTCTGGACGAGCAGGTACCGGTTGTGCAGGAGCTTGTAGGCCGGGGCTTGCGCCGGGTCCTCTACGCGTTGCTTGTTGATGCTCACGCCACCACCCTGGATCATACGCCGGGCTTCTCCCTTGCCGGCAAAGATCTGCCCGAGGGTGATTTCTGAGAGCAAGTCCGTCACGGTAGGTGCAGCCAGGATTGCATCCCGTGATACCTTTACCATCGGCACCCCTTCCAACACCGACAGGAGCGTCTGCTCATCGAGTCGCTCAAGGTCCGCGGTGACCGATTGGCCAAACAGGAGTTGCGACGCACTGAGGGCAGTTTCATAGTCTGACTGCGAGTGAACCCTCACGGTGATCTGCCGTGCCAGTTCTTGTTGAAGTTGCCGTTTGTGAGGCTCCTGTATGTGGCTGGCAATCAAAGCATCAATTGCATCCTTGGGTAACTCCGTGAAGATCCGGATAAACGTTGCGGCATCTTCGTCGGAAGCGTTGAGCCAATACTGGTAGAAGTGATAGGGGGAAGTACGCTTGGCATCGAGCCACACGTTGCCTTGCTCGGTCTTGCCGAACTTGGTTCCGTCGGCCTTCCGGATCAGCGGGGTCGTAAGTGCAAAGGCCTCGCCACCGTCTTTCCGTCGAATGAGTTCAGTGCCGGTGACAATATTGCCCCATTGATCAGATCCTCCCATCTGGAGCCGGCATCCCTTGTTTTTGTAAAGCCAATAGAAGTCGTATCCCTGGACGAGCTGGTACGTGAACTCCGTGAAGGACAACCCACTTTCAAGACGGTTTTGAACCGAGTCCTTGGCCATCATGTAGTTGATGGTTATGTGCTTACCTACATCCCGGATGAAATCAAGGAACC
>JAYRXB010000325.1:0-4633 GCA_041917735.1 Cyclobacteriaceae bacterium | reverse complement strand
TTTCTGCGGAGCTCAATGCTACCGGGTTGGTCGGAGGCGAATACTCCGCCTCGATCCACTTACACAGTAATGACCCGATCAGCCCGTTGGTCTCCGTACCGGTGACACTAACGGTGACCGGGGCACCTGATCTTTTGGTGACTCCGTCCAGTATGGATTTTGGCGCTGTGTTTGTGGGGGGTATGGCTTCGGTCAGCTTGACACTGGAGAACATTGGTACCGATGTGTTGACCATTACGTCTGTCACGTCAGAATCCCCACTCTTTACGGTAAGCGCACCGGTACCATCGCTCCGTCCGGGCGACCAAAGCACGCTGGCGGTTGCGTTTAGGCCTACATCAGCCGGTTTGGTTACTTCCAGGGTCGCTATTCAAACGAACGACCCAAGCACTCCCCTGATGCATGTCAACGTTTCGGGTGTTGGCATACCTCCGCCCATCATTACCGTTACACCATCCCCGCTTACCGAAACACTGCTTACCGGAAACAAAGTCACCCGCCTGCTTACCATCCGCAACCAGGGTAGTTCGGACTTGATATTTGGCGATGCCGTCGAGTTTCATTCGGCTGAACCGTGGCCGAAGTCGCCCGGTTATGGTGGAAAGGTTTCCAACGGCGTCAAGCCCTCCGGCCATCCGGGCGCCGACCCCTACGAGCGCCCCGCGTCCTGGGTACGCTCCGCGCTACAACCTTCGACAGCGCCTTCGCCAGCAACAACCGGACGGCTCTTCATGCTGGGTGATCCCAATACCATCGTGGAGTTGAGCACGACCAACGGATCTGTTCTTGCGACCTTGGCGACGCCCGAACCCGCTTCCGGTGGCGCCGACGGCCTTGCGTTCGACGGTTCGTACTTGTACTTCGTCAACAGTTCGGGTACGCAGAAATTCTATCAACTGGATCCTCGCACCGGCAAGGTGATGCTTCAACGAAGTTTTCCAACCATTCAGCCCATTGACGCCCTTGGCCACAACGGCACGTACCTGTATGCACTGAACTACAATTCGGGAACGATTTATGAAATAGACTTTGTGGCCGGTACCGTTGTACGCAGCCTGACGCCCGGGACGGCCCTGGGCGGCGGCATGTCCTTCGGGGGGCGAAGGGGCACTCTGTATGTTTCGAATTTTTCCAGCGCCATTTATGAAATCAACGTTGCCACGGGAATGATTGTAAAGACGATTATTCCCCATGGCAGCATTTATGGACTCGGTTATTCGGACGGGGCCGGGTTGCTCTATGCCCAAAATGTTTCCGCCAACCGGACCGATGTTTATGACCCGAATACCGGAACCCTGGTTAACTCATTCACTACCGGATACTCTTCAGCACTGGCCTCTGACGAGGGGTTGGTGCCCCCCTGGTTGACCATCCGCGGTGGTTCTATGGTTGCTGCCGGCCAATACATCCAGCTGCCCGTAGACTTTGATGCCACAAGACTGGCGCCGGGTGAATACACGGCATCCATCGTGTTCACCAGCAATGATCCTATTCGCCCGGAAGTCCTGGTGCCCGTGACGCTGACCGTAACGATACCCACCGGGATCGAACCCGAGCCGGTAGCTGACCTGATCCTGTCTCCCAATCCAGCCAGCCTGGAACTCCACGCGACGTTTACGTTAGACGCCCAGGAGCAGGTGAAGTATTCGCTCACAGACCTGACGGGAAGGACTTTGTGGACGGTATCCGAGACCCGGGAGCCGGGTCGGCAAACCGTTACTGCTTCCGTTGCTTCATTGCCCGAGGGTATGTACCTCTTCCAGTTGGCCAGCCGCGGTCACGTAATCACCCAACGGGTTGTAGTTCTCCGAAAGTAGTTGCCCATTTACGGACGGTATCGTCCAGTTACGAGCATAAATTGGGGTGATTAGGGCCTCCTGAGGTCGGAAACCTGCATTCTTGTGGTGTGGCATTGAATTGGTGTAGGGTCTGTGCATCCTACACGCTTATGCTGCGCAACTACCTCAAGATTGCTTTCCGAAACCTGCTCCGGAGCAAGGTCTACTCCCTGATCAACATCCTCGGGCTGTCGCTGGGCATCACATGTTGCGTGCTGCTGGCGTTGTACATCGAAGACGAGTACCGCTACGACAAGCACCACCGCCGGCTGGGAGACATCTACCGCATCACGTCCAGTTTTGAATCGGAACGCGGGCTGGACAAGCTGGGCACCACGTCGCCGCCCACAGCCATGGCGATGTGGGAAGAGATCCCCGAAGTGGAAACCGCCACACGCGCGCTAAACCCTCCCGGCGTGGCGCAGAACCTGATCCAGTATGGCGACAACATGTTCTACGAGACCAACGGCTACATCGCCGACTCGACGTTTTTCGACATTTTCACTTACGAGATGCTCGCAGGCGACCCAAAGACCGCCCTTGTCGTCGGCAATTCGGTTGTGTTGTCGGATCACCTGGCGGAGAAGTTGTTTGGTACCGAGCCGGCGCTGGACAAGACCATCCGCATCAGCCAGGGAGGTGCACCTGCCGACTACCGGGTGACCGGCGTTTACAGCACGAAGGCAAGCAGTTTTATCACACCGTCCCACATTACATCGATGACCAGCACGGGCTGGGGCGAATACATCCGTACGAGTCCACAGGCCGCCAACGAATGGGCCGGCAACAACTTCGTACCCTCTTTCCTTCGACTGGTACCGGGGCATGACGTAGCCGCCGTGGAAAAGAAGATGAACGAGGTTCTCCTCAAGCACGGAGCCGAGTCGATGAAGGCCCTGGGAATCCAGAAGACCCTGCACCTCGAGCCGCTGAAAGACATCTACCTGAAATCAGATATCGGACGAAGCCCGCGCATCCAGTACATCTACGTCATTGCGGCCATTGCGGCCTTCGTGCTGCTCATCGCCTGCATCAACTTCATGAACCTGTCTACGGCCAAGGCCGGCAAGCGTTCCACGGAAATCGGCGTTCGCAAAGTCATGGGTGCCTACCGAAGCTCGCTCATGACCCAGGTCTTTGGCGAGGCGCTCGTGATCGTCTTCATCGCCATTGTCATCAGCATCGGGATGGTGCAAGCCTGCCTGCCGTTATTCAACCAGCTGACCACCAAATCCATTGCACTTGACTCGACGATGGCGCTCTTCCTGGCCTCCGCCCTGGCCGGCATCGCGGTTGTCACCGGGCTGCTGGCGGGCAGCTATCCTGCTTTTTACCTTTCGTCCTTTGAGCCTGCGAAGGTATTGAAGGGCAAGGCCACGTTCTCCAACTCCGGCGGCCTGCTGCGCCAGTCGCTGGTGGTATTCCAGTTCGTCATCGCCATCGCCTTGGCCTGCGGCATGCTGGTGATTTCCGACCAGCTCGCGTTCATGCGCAATCAGTCGCTGGGCTTTGATGCCGATGCGAAGGTGGTGCTGCCCCTTCGAACGAATACGGCACGGGCCGCTTACCCCTCCTTGAAGCAGGAGCTCTCCAAAACCAGTGCCGTGACCGAAGTATCGGCTACCGATCATGTGCCCGGCAACCCGATCTTGAGCGACATGCTTTATTACCCGGACGGCGGAAGCATGGAAACCGCCCTCATGATCCGCCGCAACAACGTGGACCCGGGGTACCTCGAGATGATGAAATTCAAGCTGCTTGCGGGCCGGTCATTTACCGACAACCGGGCATCCGAGCAAAACAAGGTCATTCTCAACCGCGTTGCTGCCCAGAAGCTGGGTTTCGAGCCCGAGGCCATCATTGGCCGGAACATCTATTTTGACTGGCGCGGGGAGAAATACACCTACGAGGTTGTGGGTGTCACCGACGACTACCACCAGGTTTCGCTGAAGGAAGAGATCACCCCCATTCTATTTGAGATGCCCGACGCCGACAATCGCTATTCGTCTGTCGTCGTGAGCGTGAACAAAGAAAACTTCCAGCAGGCTGTTGCCGAAATCGAGGCAACCTGGAAGCGCGTCATCAACGACACGCCGTTCGAGTACAACTTCCTGGACGGAAGCATAGAAAAGCAATACGACGAAGACAAGCGGGTGTCTTCCATCATCACCAGCTTTACGTTCATTGCCATGATTATCTGCTGCCTGGGACTTTATGGACTTTCCAGTTTCATGGCCGAGCGGCGGTTCAAGGAGATTGGCATACGCAAGGTGATGGGTGCCTCGCTCGCCCAGATTACCGGCATGATGTCGCGCGAGTTCCTGAAACTGGTGCTCATCGCGTTCGCCCTTTCGGCGCCACTTGCCGGGTATGCCATGAGCCGGTGGCTGGAGACTTTCGCCTACCACGTACCCGTCAACGGATGGGTATTTGTGCTGGCCGGGGCTGCCGCGCTTGCCATTGCGCTGGTCACCGTCAGCTACGAGTCGCTCAAGGCTGCCAGCGCTAACCCCGTGGAATCACTTCGCAACGAATAACAACTTAACTTAGCACCTTCATGCTGCTCAACTATTTCAAAATCGCCATCCGGAGCCTGCTCAAGCATCCCTCCTTTTCCTTCATCAACATTGCCGGTCTGTCCACCGGGCTGGCCTGCAGCATTCTCATCCTGCTGTGGGTCTACGACGAAGTCACCTTTGACCAGTATTTCCCCAAATACGACAACATCTACCAAGTGCACCTCAACGCCTCGGTCGACAAAGGCATTGTGACGGGCGAATCGGTGCCGTATGCCA
>JAYRXB010000324.1:0-6067 GCA_041917735.1 Cyclobacteriaceae bacterium | reverse complement strand
TGAGTCACTTGCCCAGGCAAGCCTATCCCCGCAGGAGCAACTGATGAAGGTAAAGGAGGGTCAGCGAAGTTTCCTCATCGGGTTGCCGCGTGAGATCTCGCTCCAGGAGAACCGCATCTGCCTGACACCGGACGCCATCGCGTTGCTGGTGACGCACGGCCATGAAGTATGGGTGGAGACCAAAGCGGGACTGGGTTCAAAGTTTACCGACAAGCAGTACAGCGAGGCGGGTGCCAAGATCGTGTACTCTCCCCAGGAAGTCTACAAGGCGGATATTGTCCTGAAGATCGAACCGCCGACGCTAGCAGAAATGGAGTACTTCACGCCGGGGCAAATTCTGATCAGTGCGCTGCAGCTCGGTCACCTGCAAAAACAGTTCATTGACGCCCTCCTGCAAAAGCGGGTGACCTCCCTGGCGTGGGAATTTATTGAAGATAAGGTAGGTGGAATGCCCATTATTCGCACCATCAGCGAAATAGCCGGCAGTACGGTCATGCTCATCGCGGCAGAGTACCTTAGTTCCATCCACGATGGTAAGGGCATCATCCTGGGTGGGATCACCGGCGTACCGCCGACCAAGGTGGTCATCATCGGCGCAGGCACGGTGGCAGAATACGCCGCACGTGCAGCACTCAGCCTCGGCGCGGAAATCCAGGTTTTTGACAACCACCTCTACAAACTTCGCCGGATCAAGCACACCCTCGGTCACCAGTTTTATACATCCACCATTGACACGGTTACCCTGGGCCATAGCCTTACCACCGCGGATGTGGTAATTGGTGCGCTGCGCGCCGAAAAGGGTAAAGCCCGGCACGTTGTTTCAGAAGAAATGGTGAGCCGCATGAAGCCCAATTCGTTGATCATTGACTTGAGCATTGACCAGGGCGGATGCATCGCCACCTCGGAAATAACCACCCACGCGAAGCCGATTTTCAGGAAATACGAGGTCATTCATTACTGTGTGCCCAACGTGGCCTCCCGGGTAGCCCATACCGCCACCACCGCCTTGAGCAACATCTTTACCCCCACCATTCTCCGGGCTGCCGAGGAGGGGGGTGTGGAGCAAATGATCTTTACCCACAAGTGGTTCATGAAGGGAGTATACACCTATAAAGGGGGATTGACAAACGAATCGGTGGCCCGTAAGTTTGGGCTCAAATTCAAAAACATTGAACTCTTAATGGCTGCCCAACTGTAACGGGAAGTTCAACAGCATCACACCGGCCTATGCCCATGAAACCTTTACGTCTACTACTCCTTTGTTTTCTGGCACTCCCGGCATGCGGGCAGACAACGGATCAGAACTATTTGCGAAACCGTACCTTGATGGAGCGTGCGCCGATGGCCGGCCAGGGAAGCAGCCCCGTTGTACTCGGGAGCCTTTCGATGCGCACACCGGATACCATTGGAGATGTTTACCTCACCAAGGACTACCGGATAACAAGCTTCTGGCTGTACGAAGATGACAAAGCGGCCGGCGGTTTCGCCTCCAAGTTGGACCTTCAACGCAACGAGTTCGATATCCTGATGGGATCCGGTGCCGGCGTCAAGGTTCTCCCCGGGACCAAAGTAAGGTCGGTCACCATGATCGACAGCGTGATGCGGATACCGCAATATTTTGTCAATGGACAGGAGTACAAGAATGAAGACGGAGTGCCATACGTAGGATTCTTTCAAATCCTGTCCGAAGGGAAGTTGACCCTCCTGAAGCTAACCAAAGTGGTATTCATTCGTGCCGATCAGAGCCTATCCCACAATACAGGACGTACCGACAACCGCTTTATCAAGAAGACGACGCTCTATGTCGCGCAGGGAGTTGTCGCCGATGAAGCGCCGGGTCGAAAAGGTATCCTCAAGTTGATGGAATCACACAAAGAGGATGTCAGTAAGTTCGCCAAAGTCAATGAAATTGACTTTGGGAACGAACACCAGCTAACAGCCCTGTTTAACTACTATAATTCACTCGTCAGCAAGCCGTAGTAGGTTCTCCTCCAGGAGGCGGATCTTCGATACGGCGTCTGCCCGCTTCTTGCGTTCCAGCTCAACGACCTGGGGTGGAGCGCTTCCCACGAACCGCTCGTTGCTCAGTTTCTTGTCTACCGCAGCCAGGAAACCCTTGTGGTATTCAAGCTCCTTGAGGATTTCGGCCCGGGCGGCAGCCGCGTCGACCTTGCCCTCCAGCGGAATAGCGCACTCCAACGTGCCGGCCAGAAACGTCACTCCCTGTCGTGGAGCTTCCGTCATGTCCTGCAGGCTCACGTTGGCCAACTTCTCAATGATCCCGGAGAAGGAGGGAAACTGTGCCTTACCGTTCCGAACAGCAAGGTTGAGTTGTTCTTTAGGGGAAATCCCCTTGGCGTTTCGAATGTTCCGAACCTGCGTAATGACTTCAAACGCCGTTGCCGACTCTGCGAGCAACGCCGGTTGGACCGGCTTGGTCGAAGGCCAGCCCGTCCGACCGATGAATTCCGCTTCCTGGCGGTCCCGAAGCGCATGCCAAAGTTCCTCGGTAATGAATGGCATAAAGGGATGCAACAGGCCCATCAACTCGTCAAACAGCGCGGATACCTTTCCGTGAGTCCCCCGATCAATGGGTTTGCCATACTCGGGCTTGATCATTTCAAGGTACCAGGAACAGAAATCATCCCAGATCAACTTATACACTGAAAGCAGGGCTTCGCTGATTCGAAAACGGCTGAATTGATCGTTGACTTCCTGCATGGCCTGGCCAAACCGGCTCTCGAACCAGCGTGTTGCTTCCTGATTCTCCACGGGTGTTGGAAGGTCTGCCACTTCCCAGCCCTTGATCAACCGGAAGGCGTTCCAGATTTTGTTGGCGAAGTTCCGGCCTTGTTCGCAGAGTTTCTCGTCGAAGAGCAGGTCGTTGCCGGCGGGGGAACTGAATAGCATCCCGGTTCGAACACCGTCTGCACCGTAGGTGGCAATCAGTTCCAATGGCTCCGGAGAATTACCGAGGGATTTCGACATTTTTCGCCCCAGCTTGTCCCGCACAATACCGGTGAGGTACACATCCTCGAACGGTTTCTCGTCCATGTACTCGTAGCCGGCAATGATCATCCGCGCTACCCAGAAGAAAAGTATCTCCGGGGCAGTGACCAGCACCCGCGTCGGGTAGAAGTAGTCGAGGTCGGGTTTCCGTGAACGAATAATTTTGCCGGTAGCCTTGTCGAAACTGTCGTCGGCGAAACCGTCAAATACGGCTACGGGCCAAAGCCAGCTGGACGCCCACGTATCGAGCACGTCAGGATCCTGGCGGAGATCACTTTTTGTCAATTGCCTGCCGGAGCGCTTAATGGCTTCCCGGAGTGCCTCTTCCTCCGTCTCGGCAACCACAAAGTCATTTTCTCCGGGGCCGTAGTAATAGGCGGGAATACGATGGCCCCACCACAACTGGCGTGAAATGCACCAGTCGCGCACATTTTCCATCCAATGACGGTAAGTGTTCTTGAACTTGGGCGGATGAAGCCGGATTTCATCCTGCTCCACGGCTGCAAGTGCCCGGGTAGAGATTTCCTTCATCCGCACAAACCACTGCAGGGAGAGCTTGGGTTCAACTACTGTGTTGGTACGTTCGGAGCGGCCGATGCGGGTGATAAACTCCTCTTCTTTCACGAGGTGCCCCGCTTCACGCAATTCCTTTACGAGCGCTTTTCTTACCGCAAACCGATCTTTCCCCACATACCGCGCCAGCTCACACTTTTCGTTCAGCGTGCCGTCGTCGTTGAGGGTGTCTATTACAGGGAGGTTGTGCCGCCGCCCGATTTCATAGTCGTTAACATCGTGCGCGGGGGTTACTTTCAGGCACCCGGAGCCAAACGATTTGTCGACGTAGTCGTCGGCAATGACAGGGATTTCTCGATGGATGAAGGGAACAAGCACTTTCTTTCCCACCAGGTGCTGGTACCGTTCGTCTGTTGGGTTTACGGCGATGGCGGTGTCGCCCATGATCGTCTCCGGACGCTGCGTCGCGATCGTTACCCATTCGTCTTTGGTGCCAGCAACCTGGTAGCGCACCGAATAGAGTATGGACTTTTCGCCTTCTTCCTTGTAGAGCACCTCCTCATTGGACAGGGCCGTTTTGGCCTCGCAATCCCAGTTGATCATGCGTAGGCCCCGATAGATGTAGCCCTTGTTGTACAAGTCCACGAATACCCGGATGACCGCCTTATAGTAGCCATCATCCATGGTAAAACTGGTCCGGTCCCAATCGCAAGACGCCCCCAGTTTCTTCAGTTGGTCGAGGATAATGCCACCAAATTTATCACGCCACTCCCAGGCGTACTTCAGAAATTCCTCCCGGGTAAGGTCCGATTTCTTGATTCCACGTTCCCGAAGCATGGCTACGACACGTGCCTCCGTGGCGATGGAAGCATGGTCCGTGCCTGGCACCCAACAGGCTTCTTTACCCTCCATCCGTGCTTTCCGAATGAGGATATCCTGGATGGTATTGTTGAGCATGTGCCCCATATGGAGCACGCCCGTCACATTGGGAGGAGGGATAACGATGCAATAGGATTCTTTTCCCGGATTGGGCGTGGCATGAAAAGCCCTGTGGTTCAACCATTGCTGGTACCACTTTCCTTCAACTTCGGCGGGATTGTACTTGATCGGAAGCGACATGAAATAGGATGAAAAGAGCGCAAAAATAAGGAATCGAAGCCAAACCCATAGTAATCATGGGCATGGGCGGAAAAGCCGAGTTGAACGGTAGTTGACCGCAGGGGACCTGAATGATTCGAACTGCGGAAGCGGGCGATCTTCCGGTCAGTCCGGCCTAGTTGGCCTTTGCCAGGTTATAGATGATCTCCCAGTTGAACTGTACAAATTTGTGCAGGGACTCCTCCAGGATGCGCTCCTGGTCGCTGTGCGCACCAAAACCCTTGGGTCCGTCTTCAGCATCGATCATCGGTCCGATGCCATAGCACTCCACGCCCTTGGCACGCAGAAATGACATGTCCGTCGCGCCGGTAAGCATCGCTGGAATAGGGACGGTGTTGTACACCTTCTTTACCGCAGTTTCAGCGGCCTGGAACGCTTCCGTATCCAGGCGGGAAGGCCTGGATGCAGGCCGGAAGCCGGTGGTGCGCGCCACGATTTCCACCTGGCTGTCGTTGATGACGCGTTTCATTTCATCCAGGAGCCGGGTCATGTCCTCATCGGGCAACGCGCGAATGTCCAGCGTGGCTTCGGCTTCACTGGGAATGACGTTGCTTCGGTATCCACCTTTGATGATGTTGGGAGAGATGGACGTGCGCAGTACTGAATACATCCGGGGTTCGTTGCGGGCAAAGTACTCCTGGACGGATTGTGTGTCATTGCCATCGACAAGGGTTCGGTAGCGAGCGGCTTCTTCCGGACTGCTGATGGTAGCAAGTCGTTCGAAGAATGTCCGCGTAGTTTCGTTCAGGCGCATCGGTGTCTGCCATTCTGAAATCCGGGCGATGGCTTTTGACAAGTGGACGATTGCATTGGTTTGCAGGGGGACAGAACCATGACCGGCAGGTCCGCGGGCAACGAGGCGCACGCCACGGCCCATCTTCTCCGTCGTCGCGATGGAAGCGTACTCTATCTTTCCTCCCTTCCTGGTTACGCCACCGCCTTCCGCGAAGCAGAATTCCGCCTCGATCTCAGTCCAGTGCTCGTTCACCATGTACTCGATGCCGTACCGGACGCTGCCCTCTTCGCCGGCTTCGGCAAGAAAGATCACATCGCGGTCCAGGGGCACATTCATTCGCTTAAGGGTAAGCATGACCATGAGGGCAGCCACCACATTGTCTTTATCATCTACCGTACCGCGGCCGTAGACATAGCCGCCGTCGCGCGTGGCTGAAAAGGCAGGGAATTTCCATTTGGTCGAGTCAATACTCACCACGTCCGTGTGTCCCATGATCAATACCGGCTTTTTCTTTCCGCTGCCCTTGAGACGTGCCACCAGGTTCGGCCTGCGCGGGTCCGTGGCGAAAACACTCGTGGGGATACCCTCTTTGTCCAGCACGCTCTTGAGGTACTCCACGACGGGCTTTTCATTTCCGGGAGGATCTGCCGA
>JAYRXB010000323.1:0-4314 GCA_041917735.1 Cyclobacteriaceae bacterium | reverse complement strand
GGTGCAACAACAGCCTGAACCCAATGATCGTTTCCGGATCACACCGACGGTATTCTGTGCAGGCATCGTATACCGAATCTATTAGCGAGAAGCTAAGTGCTGAATGCTAAGGGCTAATGTATCAACTGTGAACTACTACACGCATTTCCTAGATTCTAGATTCTAGCGTCTAGCTTCTAGCTTCTTCTACGGAACGACTTCGAAGAGAAAGACCTGCGTCCGCTGAAACGACTGAAAGTTATTATCCGTGATCATCAGCAACGTCCGGTGACCATTTGGCAGGGCAGGCCCCCACGTGATGCCTTCCACGTTGTCGACGTGTATACCGAGGGAGTCCATATCCAACAGCAGCTTCTTGCTCATCGGCTTCACCGTATCATCCGCCTTCAGCGACCGGATGCGGCTGACTTCGGAACCGGAGGCCGGCTCGGCCAGGAAGATCTTCACCGTGCAAGGCAGACGGCCCGTGGAGAACGAACGCTCAACCACCAGCAACTGCTTATTGCCGGCATCGAGGATGTCGGTGATGCCGTTGACGCGAAACGCCGACGGAATCAGCGGAGGGTGTGCTACTGGCTCCAGGTCATAAGCGTACTGGGCTTGCAGGTCGCGCGTGGCAACGTCGTAGCGGAGGAACCGGCAATAGGCCCTGGAATCTTCCACGTCGGCACGCGGACCATCCTGGTAAAGGGGCTCTTCCACGGCCACCCACAGGGAACGATAACCATCGGCGAAGGTCAGCGACTCAAAAGAGCCGTTCTGACGCGCTCCATACTCTCGCGTGGTCATCGCCACGCCATCGGGTGTGAGGTATCGCCCGAAGAACTTTCCTTTTCGTGAAATCAGGATCTCCGGATCGACGAGTGCTGTGTCTTTGTCGTTAACGATGCGTTCCCCTTCGCTCAGCCATACGACATCGCCGCTGGGCGAGTGGAACCGGATGCCTTCCGGATCGATGGTCCGGTTGCGCACTTCCCGGGCTGAGGGATAGGTCTGACCCTGCTCGTTCAGCAGGTCGACTTTCTCCTGGAAGATCACCGTATCAATCTTGTCGCCGGCCAGCCGGATCGTCGCTTTGTAGTAACGTGCCGGCTGCAGGGCGGAGCGGTCGTCACAGATCAGGTAGTAGCTCCCGGACGTGGGATCGTAGTCAATGCCGGAAAGGCCGCCGACCTGGGTATCCTGGAAGCGCAGGTTGTTGGGAATGACAACGACGTCGCGGAAGATCAACTCCGACGGTGCAGGCTGCGCAATTGCGTGCTGGCACAGGGCCACGAAAAGGAGCAGGAGCGTGCCTCGGGCGATCGTGGGGTATGGTCGGCTGGATGGATGCATGCAGGGTGAATTCTCACAAGAAGTATTCCATAAATTACGACCTTTGATTTCAATCGCAGAAACACTTTTTCATACATGTCGCCTGTACAAACCCGCATCTCCGGCCAACTCGTTGATATTCCGGGCCGAAGAACGTATCCCGGGGAGGTAATCATCGAGGGCGGCATCATCACGGCGATTCGCCCGCTGGCCGAAGCGGAGCCTCAGTTCATCCTGCCGGGGTTCATCGACGCGCATGTGCACATTGAAAGCTCCATGCTGGTGCCCAGCGAGTTTGCACGCCTGGCTTCTGTCCACGGCACGGTGGCTACCGTTTCCGATCCGCATGAAATCGCCAACGTGCTCGGCGTACCCGGCGTAGACTATATGATTCAGAACGGCGCGTCGGTGCCCTTTAAATTCTTTTTCGGGGCTCCGAGCTGTGTACCGGCCACGCCGTTTGAAACGGCAGGTGCTACCCTGGATGTCGCAGCCGTCGATAGCCTGCTTCAGCGCCCGGAGATACGATACCTGGCCGAGATGATGAATTGGCCCGGGGTGGTGAACCGCGACCAGGTGGTGATGAAGAAGATTGCCAGCGCCATTCATCATGGCAAAGCGGTGGACGGCCATGCGCCCGGGCTTACGCGGGAACAGGCCGAGGCCTATATTTCTGCGGGCATCTATACCGATCATGAATGTGTTTCGCTCGATGAAGCCAAACACAAAATCGGCTGCGGTATGCACATCCTGATCCGCGAGGGAAGCGCCGCTCGGAATTTTGACGCGCTCATCGACTTGCTTCCCGATCATGCCGACCGCGTCATGTTCTGCAGTGACGACAAACATCCCGACAGCCTGGTGGAAGGCCACATCGACCAGCTTGTGCGCCGGGCGGTCAACCGCGGCAAAGACATTTATGCTGTACTCCGGGCAGCGTGCCTGAATCCCATCCATCACTTTGGGCTCGATGTTGGTCAACTCCGCCCGGGCGACCCGGCCGACTTTATCGTGATCGACGACTTGGCTTCATTACGGGTGAGGCAGACGTACGTAAGAGGAGCTTTGGTCGCGGAGCACGGCAGACCGCGTATTGCTTCTGTAAATGTCCTGCGCCCGAACAACTTCCGTTCGCGCCCGCTGGATGCGTCCCATTTCAGGCTTCCGGCGACATCTGAACAAATCCGTATCATCGAGGCGCACGATGGACAGATCATCACCACATCGGCGATCGTTCCGGCACGGATTGAGAAGGGGATGGCTACAGCTGACGTCAGTCGCGACATTCTCAAGCTGGCGGTGATTAACCGGTATAGCGAAGCAGCGCCACAGGTGGCTTTCATCCGTAACCTCGGTATACGCGAAGGGGCCATCGCTTCGTCGGTCGCCCACGATTCGCACAACATCATCGTTGCCGGCACAGACGACGCCTCGATGGCACATGCGGCCAATGCGGTGATCGCTGAGAAGGGAGGTATTTCCGCCGTACACCAGGGGCACGTAAGCGTCTTGCCTTTGCCCGTGGCCGGCATCATGTCGGATGCCGATGGGTATGAAGTTGCCCGGAAGTACCAGGCCTTGGACCGCCAGGCCAAGGCGATGGGATCTACGCTCGGTGCGCCATTCATGACGCTGTCCTTCATGGCCTTATTGGTCATACCTTCCTTGAAGCTGTCGGACAAGGGTCTTTTTGACGGCACGGAATTCCGGTTTACACCCGTGTTTGTGTGATTTCCGGGTAACCTTTTCCGGGTGGTGCAGTTTAAGTAGAGTAACCTACCCGCACATGCTCGCCAACTACCTGCGCATTGCCCTCCGGAACATCCGCCAGAACCCCGTCTATGCCCTGATCAACATCTTCAGCCTGGCTATTGGACTGGCGGCCTGCATCACCATTTTTCTGTTTATCTCCGACGAACGGAGCTTTGATGCGTGGCACAGCAAGAAGGAGTCGTTGTACCGGCTCAATGAAGTGCAAAACTGGACGGGCACCAAGCGCCAGTTGGTTGCGTTGAGCGGTGGACCCTTCGGCCCGGTGATGATCACCGAGTTTCCGGAGATTGCCCGCTACACACGTTTCTGGGGTGGGTCCAAGCGGGTTGTCAAACTGGATGAAAAGCAAATCCTGGTTGACCAGATTGCCACGGTCGACAGCACGTTCCTGTCGATGTTCGACTTCGAGCTGCTCCACGGCGACCGGGCCACGGTGCTGGACGAGCCCAACAGCATGGTCCTGACCGAAGAGACGGCGCGAAAATTCTTCGACGATGTCGAGGCTGCCGTCGGCAAGACCGTCACCAAGCGCGACCGGGAGTTCAAGATCACCGGTATTCTCAAGAATGTGCCGGAAAACTCACACCTGCAGTTTGACGCCCTGGAGTCCTTCGAGACTTACGTTCGCATCGACTCCACCATCAACACCAACTGGAATGGCAATTACCTCGTTACCTACTTCCAACTGGCACCCCATGCCGATTACAAGAAGCTGGAAAGCAAGTTTGCGGAATGGTTCGCCCGTTGGACGGGACAGCCCGATGTGAATGAGAAGACCTCGCTCTACCTGCAGCCGTTTACCGAAGTACACCTGAATTCCTCCGACGTCGAGCACGACTACCAGAACTACCGCAAGTTCAACGGAAAGTACCTCGACATTTTCACCTTGTCGGGCTTGTTTATCCTGCTCATCGCATCGGTCAACTTCATGAACCTGACCACCGCCAGGGCGTCACACCGCTGGAAGGAGATCGGTGTGCGCACGTCGGTGGGAGCTAGGAAGCAACAGTTGTTCGGGCAGTTTATTCTTGAGTCGTTGTTGCTGGCTTTCCTGGCCCTGGCGCTCGGGCTCCTCATCAACTTCCTGCTGCTGCCGATTCTGAACCAGTTGATCGGGCGTCACCTTACCCTGACACCCATGCTGGTAGACCCGGTGGGTATCGGCGTACTGCTGGCGTTGACGGCCGGCTTGGGCATCCTGACCGGAATCTATCCTTCGCTGTACAT
>JAYRXB010000322.1:0-5876 GCA_041917735.1 Cyclobacteriaceae bacterium | reverse complement strand
GGTTTGAGACTCGCCACCTGGCAGGCTCCCGGACGCTGGAGATATCGTGAACCAGTTGGGTGCAGCAGGTGTTTCATAGTAAGCAAATTTATTTCCTTCTCCCTGGATTAAATAGACACCACTGTAACCAGCCTTGCCCACGTACACCAGCCCACTCAGCGTACCAAATTCAAATGGAGTTGCCAACTTAGTCGACTCTCCTGTTCGAATATCAAGAATTGACATCTGAAGGCGTTTCTCGGGCATTCGATGGGGGGCACCCACTACAAAATAGCGGGCCAAGGAGTTATCAATGGCACCTCCAGCACTAGATCTACCTGAGATACTCGCTGAATTGAACCAGGAATCTGTTTCGATAAAGTACTTAAAGAACAGGGTGTTTCCATCAGCAAAAATTCCCTGCATTCCATGTGCAAAAATTACGCCGCTATGGAAACTTAGTGCCCCAAAACCAGGCATATATCCTGGGGCTGGAACAGCGGCCAATTCTACCCACTCCCCGGAGAATGGATCAAAGCGATAGAGGCTTTTTGAAATGCCTACATAGATGAATGTGTCATCGTTGGTTATGCTAATGGCTTCGCCTCCAATGGGGAATGGAACCAATGACCAGGTGCCTGATTGTACCGAATACACATTAAGCTGTTCCCCGCCAAAATAAAGTTTCTTGTTCAGGTAGGTTCCTTGCCCATGGAATTTGGAGGGCGTAACGCCTATGGCGGTCCACTTGTCTTCACTCAGGCTATAGTTGTAGAAAATGTTGCCTGAAAGTGACTTTGCATAGATAGTTTCCGCAACCGGATCGTACACCAAGCAGGTTAGCGATTCCGGGCTGGAAGCTTTGAGGGTGATCTCGCCCAGGTCGGTCTTATGAAATGAGCCTGCTTGCTGGATAGAGGCACTTTGTGTCATGCCGGCTTGTGAAATACGGGTTGAATCAGTACCCGATAGCCTAACGTTCCAGGATAGTGCAGTTGCACCAGTATTGGTAAGGGTAATCGACTGCGTCTCGGAGGTACCCGCGATTATGTTCATTTTGACAGAATCGGGGGCTACAGCCATTTCCGGCCCTTCCAGAATTAATGATCTAACAGGAATGGATAACGTACCTTCATCCGGGTCATTCGAGGTAAGCGTAATTGATGCATCGATTATGTCTGTGCCCATTGGATCCACACTTATTCTCATCTGCGCTCTTTGCCCAGGCGTAATCGTTGCCAAAGTAGGAGATACCGTCACTTTGGAATTAGTTGAGACAATTTGACTTACAGTCAGGTCAGCGAATCCTCTATTTTCAATGACAACCATGGTATCAATTGGGTAACCGACATAGTTCGTTCCAAAATCCAGTTCCTTTATAGTCTCGATATCCGCACCCGATACCACCGTCATCGAAACGGGCACCGCTAAGGGTTTGGTGTTTGAATTCATGGAAATAACAGGAACGGAACCTGTCAACGAGCTTGAACTTAAGCCTGCGGCAATGAACGAAACGGGTAGTTCACCCGTCTGGCCTGCAGGGATGGAAACAGTGCGCCCGGTTGATTCTAACCAGCCCAACTTGCCTTCATCTCCAGCAAGCGCTGTCGTTATTGGATACGGAATAGTGTATGCGACGGAACCATCTGCAGGATTGATCGCCCGAATTGATGAATTAAACGCGTCCGAAACGAATATTAGATTGTCGATCTTTGAAAATGCAACGCACTTTGGATTTAATTCTAAATAATATTCCTTCACAATTCTATCACTCGAGAGATCCCATTCAAAAAGCGCATCAGGGCCTATGCCTAGCAGTGAATTTCTACTTTCCAAAAAGGCCAATTCTGAATAGGGATCGAATGCCTTTGAAACGGTTTCGGTATCGGTGTCTACTTCAAGTGTATTGTACCGGTCCCCATCATACCTGGAGACATATAAATAACGGCCTGACCAGGCAAGCCCCTTGATGATCGGAGAATTGCTAAGGAAAATCGTCCGCAATACCTCGCCTGTAGCAGCGTCGATTTTGTAGATGGTTTTGGACCTCCCATAATACAGGTGAGTTCCATCAAACGCGAGACCTTCAACTGTCTTGGACGAAGGCTCAGGCATAGGAACGGAGTGGACAACGGCCCCCGTTCTCGGGTTAATCTCTTCAATTCTGTTTTTTGACCTGTTGATACCAAACAATCTTCCTTTAGCGCTCAGCGGCGGAATTACCGGGGCTGGTTGTAGTTGAGGAATACCCGTGCGCACCAATAAGTCTTCTTCGCCGATATTTCTCACGCGAATGCTTTGATTGGAAATTCCGCCAGTAAAAACTTCCGCAACCAGCGATGTAGTGAGAAGCTCTGGTTCCGGAGGCCGCAAGGTCGCAATCTGGGCTACGTTTGAGAGTGGCGATACATTGTAGAAGAGGTCAATGCTCCTAATAGCAACGTAGTAGGTTGTGGCTGAGGTAAGGTTCATGATTTCAAATGTCACGCGCTCACCGGCAACAGGAGGAAGGGGAGGCCCGCTAACCAAGGTGGCCGAACTAAAATTTGACTCATCTATTGGGCTGGTTGAATACCTGATTTCATACTCTGCAGCCTGGCCTTCGGCGCCATTTTCACCCGATGCGGTCCAATGAAGTTCGATAGAAGTACTTTTAGTGCTTGTCGCCTGAAGATCTGCGATGGCTCCAGGCGCGATTGCATCCGGCTCCTTTAGGGCGATGGCGGCATCCAGCCTTCCCCAGCCCAATTGTCCTTTCAAGCTCGGGTTCTTGGCGTCTATTGATCTTGCCGAGAAACGTAACCGATTCCAAACCTCACCCGGCTTTAGTCCCGTTCGTTGTAAATTGGAAACAATGAGGGCCGCAACTCCTGATACATGGGGGCATGCCATGGATGTTCCTGAATAATATCCGTAGCCGCCATAGGTACTCCGCTTGGTACTAAACACGTTGGTGCCCGGCGCAACGATGTCTACCCAAGGTCCATAATTGGAGAATCCAGACTTCACATCATTGTGATCAGTGGAACCAACCGCAATCACTTGCTCAGATGATCCTGGATACCCGTAGTACTTATCGGAGGTGTTGTTGTTACCGGCTGCAAAAATGACGACGCCGCCCGCCATTGGACCTGTTTGAATATTCTTGCTAAAGTTTGCATCACTGTTATCCATACCGGCGCGCGCAATGAAGTAGGCTATTGCAGCCTCAATTGCACTAGAGCCGCCACCCCAACTATTCTGTGAAATCACTGCGCCATTGTCGGCTGCATAAACCATCGCTTCTTCAAAGCCTCCAATGCCAAAGTTTCCAAAACTTGCGCAGGACATTAATCGGACTCCATTGTAACTACCATCTCCACCGGCAATTCCGGAAACGCCAATACCATTGTTGGAGGCAGCGCCAATTGTTCCTGCCACATGTGTACCATGATCATCGGGATAGATCATGTAGCTCCGATCACCAAAACCATAGCCATGAACATCATCAACGTAACCATTGTGATCATCATCCTTTCCGTTCAATGGAATCTCGCCTGGATTAACCCACAACGCGCCTTGAAGGTCTGGGTGGTTTAGATCGATGCCACCGTCGATAACCGCAACAATTACATTCGTAGAACCTGTCTCTTTTTGCCACGCATCCACAAGGTTAATGTCTGCACCCGGGGTTCCACCCGTTTGGCCAGTGTTCTTGTAATGCCACTGCTTGTTGAAGTCAGGATCACTGGTGCCGGAAGGCAATGTTACATCGCCAACAAACGTGTAAGGCCTACTTTCTTCTACACGATCAAAATCACCGGTCTCCTGATAATCCGCAACTGCGTTCCTTACTTTTGAGTCGGGGGGAAGTTCAATTTCATACCAGAGGTGCAGCCCAAAAGCCCGATGCGCCGGCTCAAAGACTCCTGCATCTGGGAAGATCCTTCGAATACTGGACGCTCTGTGTTTGCTGCTTACCTTGTCAACCCTTGCCACACTCGATCGAGCAGATTTCCCTGGTGGAACGGATGGATTTGACTTTTCCTTGAATTTGACGTGTACTTTCTTGTTGCTGGCTTGCTGGGCTTGTAAAGATGCTGCTGGACCCAGAACAAGGAGTACCAACAGCAAGAAGCTGGCGAAACTTCTAGGCTTGGTTGAATCCTGTACCTGGTTTAGCGCCGCCGTATTGAACTTCATAAAGTGCGTAATTTAACAAGTCTAGGCCGGTTACAGCCTCACTAGCTTAATCTTGTTTAGTTATATAATTTATATTATGTTAATATGATCTTTACCCTTCGGGACACCCTATGGGGCTTTCGCGGCCTTTAACCTCGGATCTGAGCAACCCCTACTACCTTTGACTCACCATGAAATTGTGGGCTGCCGTTGCCACGCTGACCTTACTGATGTCGAGTTGCCTGGAAGACTATCCGGCGGCTCCGGTGTCACCATACGAGCAGCCAGCGATGCGGTTCGTGGAAAGTCTCGTCGTGCCCGCCACCGGACTGGTAGCCAGCCGGCACGGCGAATGCTTCACGACACTATATAAGAACTCCCTCGCCGCCATGGCTTTCCTGCACCAAGGCAACCATGCAGCAGCCATCCGCATATTCGACCATTTCAGCACGCACCTGAGCAACCAGTCCGGACCGTTCCACGGCTTTCCCCAGTCCTGGGATCCCTGCACAGGACAACCCGTGGATGACAATTACTGGGAAGGCGATAATGCATTCCTACTCCTGGCGTTGAACTACTTTAGAATAACCTCCTCTTTACCAGATTGTTACACAAATCTAAGGATGGAGTTGGTTGCATGGCTATCGATGCGCGGTGAAAATTGCTCCGCCACCGTCGCAGAAGGAACAGCCAACATGTACGCGGCACTAAAGCCCTTTGAAGCAAACCCGTCGGTGGCGTCTGCGCTCGTCAATCTCCAGCAATGCTTTCATGCAGATGTGGCCTACGACCTGGTCCTCGACCATACCGTACGCGGGTCTCTCGTCTTCGGCGAATACGACGGCTTTGAACACCTCAGCGACTTCGGCCTCACCGAGTCCTGGATCGTTACGGGTGAACCGATTGATGCCTACAAAGCGTTTGCTGATGACACGTTCGCCAATGTGGAGATCAGTGCTCAGCTCCTGTTGGCGGCACGACTTTCCGGCCGCGAATACCAGGTACCCGGGCTGAGCGAGGAACTCGAAAAGCTATGGATCTTCACTGCCTCGGGGAAGGAGGCAGGCCTACCCTATTTCCTTCGTCAGGTGGGGTTCTCTCAGTCTGCCGAACTGGGCATCATTGACCCGACGATCTACTTGCTATTTGTCTATTGGCACTTCAATCCATTTATGCCAGGCCCGATAACCTAGGGTATCACGATTTTGGACTCTAGCAAGACGGTCCCCGATAATCGCAGGGTATATGTTCCAGGCTTCACAAACACCGTGTAACCCAGAAAATAGGGCAGCGGGCTCTCCTGCTGCTTGACTACATAGTCCCAGCGGTACTGATTAAACCCTCGCCTCGCCTGGATCTTGGTTTGCCAGACTATTTCGCGTTGTTCGTCGAGCAGACTGAGGGTGGCCTCCCCTGCCGCTGCTCGCCAGAATGTGAAAGGCACTTTCTCATAGTCCATGGAGTTGCTATCGTCCGGAAGCTTTGCGGGATCCGGTGCCTTAAGCCGCGACGGTGCAAACACCCGGTCATCTTGCGGCATGCCACGCTCGAGCCACTCATCAAAGGCCTTCAAATTGACTTTGTACAGCCCGCGCCCATGCGTGGATACCACAAGGTCCCGCGTCCGGTTATCCACCTCGATGTCTGACACTGCGGCTGCCGGCATACCGGTACCAAACTGCGACCAACTCTTGCCGCGATCCACGGAGACGTACAGTGCCCGGTACAACCCGGCG
>JAYRXB010000321.1:0-3201 GCA_041917735.1 Cyclobacteriaceae bacterium | reverse complement strand
TTGCATTTCAAACCCGATCGCTGCTCGGGACTCGGCTCGATTACAAACTGAATGAAGATGTTAACCTTGGTGGCACGCTCTTGTATTACAACGAGCGGCCGCTCATCACCCGCAACCTGATCGGCAGCGAACCGGCAGCCAACTGGCAGTACGGCCTTGATGTAAACCTCCGTAAGAATTCCAGGTGGCTGACCAAAATGGTTGATGCGCTCCCCTTTCTTCAAACCAAAGAACAATCCACCGTCACCGTCAACGCGGAATTTGCACAGCTGCTACCCGGCACATCCAACATTGTGGACGGGGAAGGAACCTCATTCATTGACGATTTTGAAAACACAGCCACGCCCTACAGCCTTCTGAACCCGGTAGGCTGGAAACTGGCACACACGCCAGCTGATCCACGGTTCGACAAGTCGCTCAGTCTGGGCGCCAAAGATGATCGCGGCGCCGGGTACCGAAGGGCTCGCCTCGCCTGGTACCAGATTGACAACCTCTTCTACAGGGAAAGTAGCCAATTCAAGCCCAATAACATTACTTCGAAGGACCTAGAAAACCATTACGTACGCCCGGTACTACCCCAGGAAATCTTCCCCTATAAAGATCCCTACGTGGGCAACTTCTATGAGCAAATCCTCGACCTGGCATTTTACCCCTCGGAGCGAGGGCCTTACAATTTCAATCCAGACCTGAATTTTGACGGCACCCTCAAGTCGCCACAAAGCAACTGGGCCGGAATTACAACCGCGATCCGCACCGAAGTCGATTTCGACAAGTCAAATGTGGAGTATGTCGAATTCTGGCTGATGGATCCGTTCATCAATAATCCCAACGGTGTAATTGACGATGGTGTAAATCCGCCTAAATCCAATACAACCGGTGGAAAACTCATTTTTCACCTGGGTAGCATCTCCGAGGATGTTATGCGCGATGGGCGACACGCGTTCGAGAACGGATTGCCGACGGACGGTAATTTTGCGGCCGGGGGCGTGACCTTGAATCGATGGGGTGCCGTCACCAACCAACAATACCTGAACAACGCTTTCAACAATGACCCCAACGCACGGGCAAACCAGGATGTGGGGCTGGACGGCGTCGGCAATTCCAAGGAATCACAAACCTTCCAGGATTTCATTAATCAGGTGAATGGATCGGCCCAACCGATCGTGCTCCAGGATCCATCCGCGGATGACTTCCACTACTTCCTGGGCTCCGACCTGGATGCCGACAATGCCAAGATTCTTGAACGCTACAAGAAGATAAATGGGATGGAAAACAACTCCCCGATCCTCGATGGAAGCCAGTCATTTGCGCAGTCGGGGTCAAACATACCTGAAAACGAAGATCTCAATCAGGACAATACGTTAAGTGAATTGGAAGAGTACTACATCTTCAATCTCGACCTGAAGCCCGGGCAATTGGATGTTGGGCAGAAGTACATTGTGGATAAAATCACGCCCGAAGGATACGCCGATGTTACCTGGTACCTCGTCCGCATACCCATCCGGCAATTTGAGGACAAGTATGGTGCCATCAACGGATTCAAATCCATTCGCTATGCCCGCATGATTCTCACCGGATTCCAGGAACCTGTTGTGCTGCGGTTTTCCAATTTTCGCGCAGTAGGCAACCGGTGGCGCCGATACACGGCCAAATTGGCCCAGTCGCAATTCAGTGAAGAACTTGAGCCAAACCTGGACAACTTCTCGGTTTCGGTAGTGAACGTGGAAGAAAACGGAAAGGGGAATGCGGAGAAGCCAGCCTACGTACCTCCGCTTGCCCGCGACCGCGACGTGACTTCCACGATCCAACGTCGCCTCAATGAACAAGCCGTGCAGATGTGCGTCAATAACCTCGAGGACGGCGACGCACGGGCCATTTACAAGAATGTCAGCTTTGATTTCTTCAACTACGGCCGCATCAAAATGTTCTTGTCTGCCCATGGGCAGAATCTTCAGGATAACCAACTCGTCGGATTCCTTCGGCTGGGGACTGACTTTGATCAGAACTATTATGAGATTCAGATCCCGTTGAAAATAACACCGAATGGGAATAACCCTGATCCCAGCGTGGTCTGGCCGGACGACAATCAGATAGACCTGGAGCTGAATGAATTGTATGCGCTAAAGGCAGCGCGAGACCGGGAGCAATACCCCCTAGGACAACTCTATCCCCTCGCAGGACCCAAACTGATTGGCCGGCAGGGAATCCGCATTTTTGGCCGACCCGACCTGAGCCAGGTAAAACTGATGATGATCGGAATCATCAACCCCACTGACGACACGAAGCCGTTGACCGTTTGCATGTGGGCCAACGAGATGCGTCTCACCGACTTTGACAGGACCGCGGGATGGGCGGTTAACGGGGTGCTCAACGCCAAACTTGCCGACCTGGGTAATGTTTCCACCTCGCTTCGGCATACAACCTATGGATTCGGAGGTGTTCAGTCAAAGATCTCGGAACGCACCCGGGGGACCACCACGGCCTTTGACATCTCGGCAAACATCATGGTAGACATGCTCCTTCCCCGCAATACCGGACTGAAGATCCCCATGTTTGTCAGCTACGAAAAGACAACCATTGATCCGAACTTCGACCCGGCCAACCCCGATATGCGGATATCGGCCATGGAAAAGTCATTCGCCACACAGCAGGAGCGTGACAGTTACTTGGCCATCATCCAGGACAACGCTATCCGAAGAAGCATCAACTTCACCAATGTCAGGAAAACGAAAGTGAAGGCTGACGCACCCAGCAGGGTCTATGATATTGAAAATTTCAGCTTTACGTATGCCTATAGCGAGGCTACGCGAACCAACTTTAACCTCCTTGAAAACACTCAGCGCAACATCAAGGGAGCAGTCGCGTGGCAATACAACCCAACGGTAAGCGCTTTTGAGCCTTTCGCCAAATCCGGGTGGAAGTCAAAGTGGCTCGCACTGATCAAAGACTTTAACTTCAATCCGGTGCCTACGACCATTTCCATTCGGGGTGAACTGGATCGCTCCTTCAGCAAGATTGTTTATCGGAACTCGGTTGAAAACGCCACCAGCACTCCGCCAAATATTCAAAAATTCTTCCTCTTCAATCGCTTTTACAATATCCACTGGAACTTGTCGAAATCGCTGACGCTGGACTATAGTGCGCGCGTGAACGCCATTATCGACGAGCCCGATGTTGATCCTGCCGGTGGATACTCGCAGA
>JAYRXB010000320.1:0-5425 GCA_041917735.1 Cyclobacteriaceae bacterium | reverse complement strand
TGCATTTTTCGGTTTTCTCCACTACTCGTCAAACTTCACCGACTCCCTCAATGTCTTCTCATCGTACTTCAACCCATATTGATCCAGTACCTCTTGCGGCACACCATCCCAGCGAGTTGGTTGTTTCATATTACTACTCTTTAACAGCTTGCCTGTTCATTCTTTGCAATACTGTGCGGGTATGAACCGCAAAATGTAAAACGCTAAATGTAAAATGCAAAAGTTAGAGCGACCTTTTACATTCTACATTTTACATTTTGCATTTTTCGGTTTTCTCAACTACTCGTCAAACTTCACCGACTCCCTCAATGTCTTCTCATCGTACTTCAACCCATACTGATCCAGCACCTCTTGCGGTACGCCATCCCATCGCGTGGGGCTATTGCCCGCGTAGCCGAGGTCTTTGATGCCGATCTGGCTGGTGAAGAAGCCGGTGGCGGTCAGGTCGCGCATGCGGTTGAAGAAGGCCACGCCCTGGGCCATCTCGGGCTTGGCTTTCTCCGGGAAGGCGATCTCATCCACTAGCTCGATCTGCTGCGCCGCGGTACAGTCCACGAAGGGCTTGTCGAACCGCTTCATGCACTGGACGTCGAGCCACTTCAGTCCGCCGCGAAGGGGGATCTGATGGTGGGGCATGTCCTTTACGATGAATTCGATGAACGCGGGCACTCCGGCATCGGAGGCGCTGCCCGAGACGTCGTCTTTCGGGATGATGATGTCGCCCAGCACGGTGATGGTCTTCATCTCATGCTCGTCGAAGAACGTCTCCGCCATCAGCTTCTTGTAGCGCTCCATCTCCGCCGGCTGCCGGTCGGGCCCCGCCGTCGCTGTAAGGTCAGGCACCTTTTGCGCCTCCGGCTTCTCACCCGGCGCGCACGATTCCAGTATCACCCCGGTCGATACAGTGCCGAGGGCGAGGGTCTTTAAGTACTTTCTTCTATCCATTTGAGGTTGAATTCATAGTTTACGGTACTGAACCGCAAAATGTAAAACACTAAATGTAGAATGTAAAGGGGGTGACCTTTTGCATTCTTCATTTTACATTTTGCATTTTACATTTTCACTGCTCACGGTCACTAACTCCAATTACAGGTTCTGTTTCTTCTTCTCCTCCAAAATATACTCGCTCGCCCGCATCGACAGCGCCAGGATCGTCCACGTCGGGTTCTTGTCGGCCTGGGATACGAATGGTCCACCGTCGACGACGAACAGGTTCTTGCAGTCGTGCGCCTGGTTGTACTTGTTCAGCGCTGAGCGCTTGGGGTCGTTGCCCATCCGCACGGTGCCGACTTCGTGGATGATCTGCCCGGGCTGGGTGAGGCCGTAGTTGCTTTCCTTGCCGGGGGAAGGAGGCACGATTGCTCCAATGTGGTGGGCGATCTCCTGGAAGGTCTCCTGCATGTGCTTGGCCTGGTTGATCTCGTAGTCGGTCCACTTGTAGTTGAAGCGCAGCACGGGTATGCCATACTTGTCGACGGTGTTGGGGTCGATCTCGCAGTAGTTGTCTTCGCGGGCGATGGCTTCGCCGCGGCCGTCCATGTAGAATCCTGCGCCGTAGAAGAAGCGGTAGTCGTCTTTGAGCGACGCGCCATAGCCACCGGCAGCTTTCTGTACGCCGTCGCGACCCGGGTATTTTCCGTTGAGGTTCTGCATGCCGAAGCCAAAGCCGTAGCCGGGCATGCCCATGCCGCCGCCGTACTCGATGTGGTAGCCGCGCGGGAAGTTCAGTTTCTTGTTATCGAGCCACCACGGGCTGTAGACGTGCAGCCCGCCGACGCCGTCTTCGTTGTAGCGTTTGCGGTTAAACAACTTGGGGATCACGCCACCAAGGCCGGCGCCCGTAGAGTCGTGGAGGTATTTGCCGACGATGCCGCTGGAGTTGGCCAGGCCCGAAGGGTGCCGCGACGATTTGCTGTTGAGCAGCAGCCGCGCCGACTCGCACGCGCTGGCGGCCAGCACCACCACGCTGCCGGAGATGGTGTACTCCTGCATGTCGTTTTTGTCGACATACGACACGCCCGTGGCAAGTCCTTCGTCGTTGGTGATCACCTCGCGCGCCATAGCGTTGGCGATCACGTCGATGTTGCCCGTTTGCAGTGCGGGGTTGATGAGTACCGAGGATGAGGAGAAGTCACCGTAGATGGTACAGCCCCGGTTGCACTGGGCGCAGTAGAAGCAGGCCTTGCGGTCGGGGTTGTCGGGCAGCGCTTTGGTGAGGATCGAAAGGCGGGAGGGAATCACCGGGATACCGGCAGCTTTGCCGGCGTCTTTGAGCATGAGCTCATGCAGGCGCGGCTTGGGCGGCGGGAGGAAGATGCCATCGGGTTCGTTGGGGATGTTCTCCACGGTGCCAAAAACACCGATCAATTTGTCGACCCTGTCATAGTATGGTTTTACATCATCATAGCCGATCGGCCAGTCGTCGCCGAGGCCGTCGATGCTGTGGCGTTTGAAGTCTTTGGGGCCGAAGCGGAGAGAGATGCGGCCCCAGTGGTTGGTGCGGCCGCCGAGCATGCGGGCGCGGAACCACATGAACTCCGTTCCTTTCACTTTGGTGAACGGTTCGCCTTCCAGGTTCCAGCCGCCGTAGGCTGCGTCGAAGTCGCCGAAGGACCGCTCGTTGGTGCTGGCACCGCGGCGGGGTGATTCCCAGGGCCACTTCAGTTGGGTGACATTCTTTCTCGGGTCGTACATGGGCCCCGCTTCGAGCAGGGCCACCTTGGCACCGGCTTTCGACAACATGTAGGCGGCCATGCCACCACCGGCGCCGGAGCCTACGATGACTACATCATACTGCTTCGCGCTTTTCTTGATCTGTAAACTGGACATTTAAAAACAGGCTTGTGTCAGTTTTTAAATGTAGGGGATATTTTCAGAAAATGGGAGCGAAGTAGGATGGGCGACAGGTATTGTCTCCGAATGTCCAGTTTGTACGCTTTACAAGGCGCTGTTGGCTGTTGACTGTTGGCCTTTAGCCTTCAGCTTTTAGCTTTTAGCCTTCAGCATTTCTCTTCGGCACCGGGTCATAGCCGCTGGTGCCCCAGGGATGACATCGGCCGATGCGCTTGGCACCGAGCCACATGCCCTTCAGCGGCCCCCATTCCTGGATAGCCTCTATAGTATATTGAGAGCACGAAGGCGTATGCCGGCAATGCGCCCCCAGTAACGGAGACAACGTCAGCTGGTAAATGCGGATGGGGAGGATGAAGAGTTTTCTTAACACTTGCTGGCTACTCGTTACTCACTACTAATCATTGCCGCAGACCAATCACTGATAACCGACTACGGACTACCGACTACGGACTACCGACTACGGACTACCGACTACTGGTCACCGGTCACTGGTCACTGGTTACTGGTTACCGGTCACTGGTCACTGGTCACCGGTCACTGGTCACTGGTCACCGGTCACCGGTCACTGGTCACTGGTCACCGGTTACTGGTCACTCTACGGTGTACGTAATCTCCCCATCCTTCCCATCCTTCAACTGAACCCCGATGGCTTTCAGGTCGTCGCGGATTTTATCGGAAAGGGCGAAGTTCTTGTCGGTCCTGGCTTTCTTCCTTAACTCAATGAGCACGCGAATGGTTCCATCGAGGAGCTTGTCGTCGGTGGTGGTTTCTTCCTGCAGGCCGAGGACTTCTTCCATAAAGCCGATGTAGGCTTTCCGGAAGTCATCAAACACCGCCGGCTCCACCTTTTGCAGGGGCAGGTTGCCCGACTTCATGTCGTTGATGCGCGACGACATTTCGAACAGCACGGCCAGCGTCTTGGCGGTGTTGAAGTCGTCGCTCATGTTTTTGTAGCAGTCGGCGACCAGCGTACGCAGCCCCTCGTTGAGGTCTTTGTCGGGCGTCGCAGAGCCCGGGTGCTGCAGCGTCTTGATGATACGCAGCGAGTTGGCCAGTTTCTTGTAGCCTTTCTCCGCGGCGTTGAGGGCTTCGTTGGAGAAGTCGAGCGTGCTGGAGTAGTGCGACTGCAGCATGAAGAACCGGACCGTCATGGGTGTGTACCCCCGGTCGAGCATCGGGTGATTGCCGGTAAACAGCTCGGAGGGAAGGAAGCTGTTGCCGAGCGACTTGCTCATCTTCTGGCCATTCACCGTGAGCATGTTGGAATGCAGCCAATAGCGTACCGGAAATTTGCCGTTGGCGCCGGTGGCCTGTGCGATCTCGCATTCGTGGTGCGGGAACTTGAGGTCCATGCCGCCGCCGTGGATGTCGAAGGTCTCGCCAAGGTATTTCGTACTCATCACCGTGCACTCGATGTGCCAGCCGGGGAAACCGTCGCCCCACGGGGATGGCCAACGCATGATGTGCGCGGGCGAAGCTTTCTTCCACAGGGCGAAGTCCACTTTCTCGCGCTTCTCATCCTGGCTGTCGAGGTCGCGGCCGCTCTCCATGAGCTCGTCGATGTTGCGGCCCGACAAAATTCCGTAATGGTGGCTCTGGTTGTATTTCTTCGTGTCGAAGTACACCGACCCGTTCACCTCGTAGGCGAGCCCGAGGTCGATGAGCTTCTGTGTGATGTTGATCTGCTCTACGATGTGCCCGGTCGCCGACGGCTCGATGCTGGGCGGGAGGATGTTGAAGATCCGCATGACGCCGTGGAAGTCTTCGGTGTAGCGCTTGACGATCTCCATGGGCTCCAGCTGCTCCAGCCGGGCTTTCTTCGCGATCTTGTCCTCGCCTTCGTCGGCGTCGCTCTCGAGGTGACCTACGTCGGTGATGTTGCGGACATACCGGACTTTATACCCCAGGAAACGGAAATACCGGCTCACGGTGTCGAAGGTGAGGAAGGTGCGTGTGTTCCCGAGGTGAACAAAATTATAGACGGTCGGACCGCACACGTACATGCCTACAAAACCGGGGACGAGGGGCTCAAATCGCTCCTTCTTGCCGGTGAGGGAGTTGGACAGGTAGACGGGGTAGGAATCGAACGCGGGCATGGTCAAAAATCAAGACGCGAAGCTACGAAATTAACGTTTCAACGTGTCAAAGGGCCAACGTGTTTGCGTGTCAACGTGTCAATGTGTTAACGGGCCAATGTGTCAATGGGGGTGGATGGCGAGGGGTGGGTGGAATGGTTTTCGTGATGGAGGAGGAGGCAGCCGAGGAGGAGCCAGCCGGCGTTGGAGAAGCCGACCACGACAAAGGTGTTTGTCGGATACAGAAAGCCGAGGATGTAACTGGAAAGGGTGATTGCCACCGCAAGAAGAAGGTAGGTCCGGCTTTGGTAAAGCCAATGGTAGAAAACGAAGTGTGCGCCGGCCAGCACGCCCATGAAAACAGGAGGGTAGTGCTCGCTGGCCTTGGCGGCGACAAACAGGATGGGAAAGAAGAACAATTGAAAGACGTTGGCCCAAATCCCCAGCGGGGTGAGCGCATTCTTGTAGAAGATGTCAATCCGAAAGAGGCGCGCCAG
>JAYRXB010000319.1:0-6797 GCA_041917735.1 Cyclobacteriaceae bacterium | reverse complement strand
GGGGTGTGCAGCCAGTGCCAGGATGTCTAGCTTCATGCCGGAACAGTTTCGTGCTCACGGGCTGCCAGCCAGCGCTCGGCGTCGAGGGCGCCCATACACCCGGTGCCAGCGGCCGTTACGGCCTGGCGGTAGACCCGGTCGGCCGCATCGCCGACGGCAAATACGCCTTCAATATTGGTGCGGGTAGACCCGGGTTGAACCTGGATGTAACCCGTCTCATCCATGTCCAGTTGGCCCTTGAAAATGCCTGTATTGGGCTGGTGACCGATGGCCACAAAGAAACCCTTTACAGGAATCTCACGGACTTCACCGGTCTTGGTGTTGCGGACTTTCATGCCGGTCACTTCGTCGGTGCCCAGCACCTCTTCGGTGACGGAGTTCCAGAGGATCTCAATCTTCGGATTTGTCTTCACCCGCTGCTGCATGATCTTCGACGCACGCATCTCATCCCGACGAACGACGAGGTAAACCTTCGGGCACAGCTTGGACAGGTAGGTGGCTTCTTCGGCTGCCGAATCACCGGCACCAATCACTGCCACTTCCATGCCGCGGTAAAAGAATCCATCACAGACCGCGCAGGCAGAAACGCCTTTGTTCATCAGGCGTAGCTCGGAGGGCAAGCCCAGGTATTTGGCACTGGCGCCCGTAGCCACAATCACCGCCTCGGCCTCCAACTCATGGGTCTCATCGACGACGGCAAAGAACGGGTAGCGCGACAGGTCAACTTTGGTGACGAGGCCGTCGCGGACCTGCGTGCCGAAGCGCTCCGCCTGTGCCTTGAGGTCCATCATCATCTGGGGTCCTTCCACGCCCTTGGGATAACCCGGGTAGTTCTCCACTTCGCCGGTGATCGTCAGCTGACCGCCCGGTTGTCCGCCGGAATACAACACCGGGCTCATGCCGGCCCTCGCCGAGTAAATCGCGGCTGTGTAGCCCGCAGGTCCGGAACCAATAATGAGTACCTTAACTTTTTCCGTTGCCATATGAATCTGAAGGTGACAAAAAAGGTCCCTGGAAGAGACCTTTCTAAATTAAACTCTATTTCAAAGAATATTAACCCAGGTAAGGCTTCAGAGCCTTGCTGCGCGACGTGTGGCGCAGGCGGCGGATCGCCTTTTCCTTAATCTGACGCACGCGTTCGCGGGTGAGGCTGAACTTCTCGCCGATCTCTTCCAGCGTCATGGCGTGTTCGCCGTTGAGGCCAAAATAGAGGGCGATCACGTCCGACTCGCGCTGGGTCAGCGTCGACAGGGCGCGCTGTACTTCGCGGCGGAGCGAATCCGTCATCAGGCCCTGGTCGGGCGTATCTTCACCATCGTTCTCGAGTACGTCGAGGAGGCTGTTTTCCTCGCCTTGCACAAACGGTGCGTCCATGCTCACGTGGCGGCCGGAGATTTTCATGGTATCCACCACTTCCGCGGTAGTCACCTGCAGCACTTCGGCCAACTCCTCGGGCGAGGGCTCGCGCTCATACTTCTGCTCGAGTTCGGAAAACGTCTTGGATATCTTGTTCAGGGAACCAACCCGGTTGAGCGGGAGTCGTACGATGCGGGACTGCTCGGCCAACGCCTGGAGGATCGATTGGCGAATCCACCATACGGCATAGGAGATAAACTTGAAGCCGCGCGTCTCGTCGAAGCGCTGGGCCGCTTTGATCAGGCCGAGGTTACCCTCGTTGATGAGGTCACCCAGGGACAGGCCCTGGTTCTGGTACTGCTTCGCCACCGAAACCACGAAGCGCAGGTTCGCCTTCGTGAGCTTCTCCAGGGCGATTTGGTCGCCCTCTTTGATGCGCTTGGCCAATTCCACTTCCTCATCGGGCGTAAGCAGGTCAACCTTGCCGATCTCCTGGAGGTATTTGTCCAGGGACTGGCTTTCGCGGTTGGTGATCTGCTTGCTGATCTTAAGTTGTCTCATGGTGCCCTTCGTTAACTAATCTGAAAACGTCTCGTCGATAAATTAGTTCCAAAAAACTTCGCGGTCAACTATACCTGTGCGGCCTCCTCCTTTTTGGGAGGTTTGGGCAGCAAAACCTTGCGGGAAAGGCGGAATTTACCGGTTTTCTTGTCGACCTCGATCAACTTCACCTTAACCTCCTCGCCCACTTCCATGACCCCGTCCATGGTCTCCAGGCGCTCCCACTTGATTTCGGAGATGTGGAGCAACCCGTCTTTTCCGGGCATGAATTCCACAAAGGCGCCAAACGGCATGATCGATTTCACTACGCCGTCGTAAACCTGGCCCACTTCGGGAACGGCCACGATGGCACGAATCCGCTTGAGGGCGGCATCCATCGATGCCTGGTTGGTGGCGAACACGCTCACGTGGCCTTTCTTGTCTTTCTCTTCGATCACCACGGTAGCACCGCTGGTGTTCTGGATGTCCTGGATCACCTTGCCACCAGGTCCGATGACGGCGCCGCTCATCTCTTTGTCGATGATCATGCTGAACGCCCGCGGTGCATGCGGCTTGAGGTCAGGACGAGCCTGCGTGATGGTCTTGTTCATTTCCCCGAGGATGTGGAGGCGTCCTTCTTTCGCCTGGAGGAGGGCTTCCTTCAGGACATCGTACGTAAGGCCTTCCACCTTCAGGTCCATCTGGCAGCCGGTGATACCCTTTTCGGTACCGGTTACCTTGAAGTCCATGTCGCCGAGGTGATCTTCATCGCCCAGGATATCCGAAAGGATGGCATAGCGCCCCTTGTCGGAGATCATACCCATGGCGATACCGGATACGGGTGCCTTGATGGGCACACCGGCATCCATGAGGGCCATAGAGCCCGCACATACGGTAGCCATGGACGACGAACCGTTGGATTCGAGGATATCGGAAACAACACGGATCGTGTAGGGGTTAGCATCTTCTGACGGCATCACCTGCTTGAGGGAGCGGTACGCCAGGTTGCCGTGTCCTACTTCCCGGCGGCCGGGACCGCGGTTGGGCTTGATCTCCCCGGTCGAGAACGACGGGAAGTTGTAGTGCAGCATGAATTTGTTGGTGCCCGAGAACATGGCGCCGTCGATGAGCTGTTCATCGAGCTTGGTGCCAAGGGTTACGGTGCTCAGCGACTGGGTTTCGCCACGGGTAAAGATCGACGATCCGTGGGCAGAAGGCAGGTAGTCCACCTCCGTCCAGATCGGGCGGATTTCGGTGGTCTTGCGGCCGTCGAGGCGCACGCGCTCGTTCAGGACGAGATCGCGGCAGGCCTTCTTTTGAATGTCGTGGTAGTAACGCTTGACGAGTCCAGCGTCAATGGTGGAATCTTCCGGCAGTTGGGACAGGTAGTCGTCCACGATCTTGGCGAAGGCGTCGGAGCGCTGCTGCTTGCTGCGGATCTGCTGGCGGGCAACGGCGTAGGCCTTGTCGTACATGAGCTTGAAGAGTTCTTCCTTCAGCGCCGCGTCGTTGGTCTCGTGGCTGTACGTACGCTTCTGCGTCTTGTTGGTGGCTTTGGTCAACTCCACCTGGAGCTGGCACTGCACCTTGATGGCTTCGTGGGCGACCTTGAGGGCTTCGAGCATATCTTCTTCGCTCACCTCTTTGGCCTCTCCTTCCACCATCAGGATGTTGTCGAGTGAGGCGGCCACGATCAGGTCGAGGTCTGCCTTCTCCTTCTGCTCCAGGGTGGGGTTTACGATGTACTTACCATCCACGCGGGCTACGCGAACTTCAGAGATCGGGCCCTGGAACGGGATGTCGGAAACCGACAACGCGGCCGATGCGGCAAAGGCTGCCAGCGCATCCGGAAGCGCGTTGGAGTCGCCGGAAATCAGTTGGATGATGACTTGTGTTTCAGCATGGTAATCATCTGGGAACAAGGGGCGTATAGCCCTGTCTACCAAGCGGCTGATGAGGATCTCGTAGTCGGAAAGACGGCCTTCACGGCGAAGGAATCCTCCGGGGATTTTGCCCATGGAGGCAAATTTCTCCTGGTAGTCGACGGAAAGTGGCAGAAAGTCGGCGCCTTCTTTGCCTTCCTGGTTGGATACGACGGTTGCGAGGATCATGGTGTTTTCCATGCGCAGCACGACGGATCCGTCGGCTTGACGGGCAAGCTTGCCGGTTTCAATGGTTATTTCCCTGCCATCGGGAAGTTGGCAGGATTTGGTAATGGGAGTGGGTTTCATAGCGTTTTGAATTGGCCTATAGGCCGTTACAAAAGCGAAAAGGGAACCCTCCGAAGGGTTCCCTGTTCACTTTATGGTTTCTTTATTTTCTGAGGTCCAGTTCGGCAATAATCGAGCGGTAGCGCGCGATATTGGTTTTCTGGAGGTAGCCCAGGAGCTTCTTGCGCTGGCCTACCAGGTTGAGGAGGCCTTGCTGGGTCGAATAGTCCTTCTTGTGCCCTTTGAGGTGCTCCGTCAGGGAGTTGATCCGGTGGGTAAAGAGGGCAATCTGGGATTCCGGTGAACCGGTGTCTTTGGCCGATTTGGCCGCTCCATACTTGGAAAAGAGTTCCTTCTTTTTGGTTGAATCGAGGTACATCGCTTAAAATTTACAGCTTTGGTCGTTTTTTAATCGCGCAAAAGTAAGCGAAACCACCCAAATCGCCAAATGATCAGGGGGTCGAAATCCCTGCCGGTTGCTTTCCAAAGCGCCTTTTGAGCTTCTCCACGATAACCCGGTAGTAATCCGAATCGAACAGCCGGGCGTCTACCCTTGCCTGCCGGAGGAAGAACAGCCCGATCGCGGCCAGGATGCAGTCCGCGGCCCAGATCCCCTGGGGAACGGAAACCCGATCCTGGAGCGCCCATTTCTCGCCAGTGCTCATGAAGAGGTAAAAGAGAATGAAGAAGAAAATGGAGAAGATAACCGGGAAGCCCAGCCCGCCCTTCTTGATGATGGCGCCCAGGGGTGCCCCGATCAGGAACATCACAATGCAGGCAATGGAATTCGCCAGGATCTTGTGCCACTGGATCTGGAAAATCTTTCGCTCCGAGATGTAGTTGCTCCGGTTCGTGTTCATGTTCAGCAGTTGCGCCTTCAACGTTCTCGTCTGGTTAAGGGCAACGGCTATTTCTTCTAGGGTCCACGCCGCCTTGTACAGACTGTCGGCCGCCGTTCGGGTCGCCGCCTTGACATCCGATGGTGACACCAGTTTGAAGTCAAGCGCGAACGGCGTCTGGTAAGGGTCCATCGCGTCATCCACGGAGTCGCGGTAAGCCTGGAATGACTTCAGGGCCGGCGGCACCTCGAGGGTATCTCCTTTCCGGTGAAACGTGAACATGGAGAACTGCAACTTGTACCGGCTCAGGTCGGTTTGATTGATCTCCGTCTGAAGTGAGTCCATGTCTTTGTCCAACTGGAAGACGCTGCGCATGATGCGGTTGCCCTGGAACCAACGCTTGTCGGTGCGTGCCAGCCCGAACGACGACAAGTCGAATACGATCTCCGATTTGGAGAAGTGGGTCTTGCGCAACGACTCCGGGTTGCCTCCCTCCGGCCCCACGCGTGTCCCATCGGCACCTTCGGAATAGTCATAGCCATTGTAGAGCTCCAGCTTGAGGTATTGGTCATTGAGAATGGTGTACATCCGGCCGGAATCGGCGCTGGTCACCTGCTTGTTGCCGATGCGCCCCCGGTGATCGTAGATCAACACACCCTTCAAGGACTTCCCATCCGGGAATTTCTGGTTGACCTTGATGCTGATGTCGGGTATGCCGTTGTAGAATGTACCCTCCTGCAGGTCGAGCGCAGGCTTCTTCTGCTTGATGTCGTAGAGCAGGCTGTACGCTTCCAGCGCCGCGTGCGGCACCCAGGTGTTGTTTACATAAAACGCAAAGAAGGTTAACCCGATGACCATCAGGAAGATAGGCACCAGGCTGCGTGTCAGCGAAATGCCCAATGACTTGATGGCTGTTATTTCAAAGTGCTCGCTAAGGTTGCCGAACGTAATGAGGGAAGAGAGGAGAATCGCCAGCGGCAGGGCCAGCGGGGTCATGAACACCGAGAAGTAAAACAGCAGGGTGCCGACGACATCCCAGCCGAGGTCCTTGCCGATGATGTCATCGAAGTACTTCAGCATGTGCTGCAGGAGGAGGATGAACACCACCACCAGGAACGTGAGGATAAAGGGCCCCACGAACGACTTGAGGATCAGCTTGTCGATCTTGCGCATGCCGGAAGGATCGTCCAAAAATAGCGCCATTTTTGGCGGCCCCTCCGAAATTTTACAGGCAAATGGCAAAAGTTTATAAATTTGCAGCCCCTTCGACAGGCTCAGGGCAAGCCTTCGGAAAGCTCCCTCCTGCGCTGGACGCGACGGCGGGCAGGCAGGGCAAGCCCTACGACGTACATGGCGAGGTAGCTCAGTTGGTTAGAGCATCGGATTCATAACCCGAAGGTCGGCAGTTCAAATCTGCTCCTCGCTACGATCCCCGCGGTCATCGGCTGCGGGGATTTTTGTTTCCCCAAAAATTCGGCAATTGAGGGCTTATCATTTGACAGTCCGGAAAATTCGTATATCTTCCAATCGAATCTGAGAGATGGAAACGAAAATGGCCAAGAAGCAACTTTTTACGGCGGACTACGAATTGCATGCGTCTGTAAAAATGCTCTATCCGTACATCCAGACTGCCGGTGGCCTCTCCGAATGGTTTGCCGATGATGTCCGCATCAGCCCGGAGAAGGTGTTCACATTCGTCTGGGATCATGAAGAACACAAAGCCGTCATGGCTGCGCACCGGACCAATCACTTCGTCCGCTTTGAATACCTCCCCGAGTCGTCCGAAGACAAGAAGGACCCCTCCTACTTCGAACTGCACCTCGACGTGAACGAGCTAACGCAGATGACGTTC
>JAYRXB010000318.1:0-6641 GCA_041917735.1 Cyclobacteriaceae bacterium | reverse complement strand
TTGCATCCATCTGAGTAGCCAGCACAAGCCAACCCGGGGCTCCTGCTCCGGGTTTTTTTTGTGCCCTGCCATTGACGTGAGAACTTTGAAATGATTGCCCGTAATCCTGTAAATCAACGCGGCGTGGGAGCCGTTGATGGTAGTATACAAACAACTCACCTATGGAAACCCTATCACTTTCTATTCCCAACATGAAGAGTTCGCATTGCCAACTCACGGTGACCCGCCTTGTAGAGAATGCCGGAGCAAAGATCAAGCACGTATCGCCAGGCAAGGCAGCGATTGAACTTGCCGATGGGATCACCAAAGCTGCGGTTATTGAGGCCATCGAAAAGGGAGGCTACACGGTTGTTCAGCCAAAGAGTTGCTGTGCCGTATAAGGTTCGCAAGAGAACTCCCTGCCGTTACCCGGTCAATTGACATCTAAACAGTAATTTTGGTCAACGTAAGGACGACGTGAACAAGTTTCTCCTTCCCGGGATTTCCACCGCACGCCTCCGCTTCCGCTTGTTGGAAGCGGAGGATTTTACTTTATGCATGCCGTTCTTTCTTGATCCACGGTCGCATCAATATTGGGACGTCGGCGGAAAAGACGCCCACACGCTTTGCGGCGAGTGGTTTGAAAAGCAACAATGGCGGTATGAACAAGGCAAAGGCGGTGCGATGGCCTTCGTGGAGAAGGAAACGAACACCCTGATCGGTTGGGGCGGATTGCTCGTGCAGGATGTCGATGGCACAGAAGAACTGGAAGTTGGTTATTCGTTACTTCCTGCATTTTGGGGCCGGGGCTATGCCACGGAAGCAGCCCGTCGTTGCGTGGAGCTGGCATTTGAAATGGAACTGACAACGTCTGTAATCTCCATCATCCAGATACACAATAGGCCCAGCCAGCGTGTCGCCGAACGAAACGGACTGGTTCGGGAGCGACAGACCACCTATCATGGCAACCCGGTCTTTATCTACCGGACTACGCGAATGAGCCTTCAAAGTTGACGCATTGCACCCACGTCCATGATTTCGGTCATGGCATAGCCGTCTAAAAGCTGCCAAGTTGGGATTCCGGCGTGTGCCCTAATTCTGCTGCTTATGATGACGTTGATACCCCCGGATGTTTATACCCACGAGCGTGTGGCCGAACAGCTGGTCGACATCGGCCAGGAGATGATCAATGCCGAGCATACCTGCGAACATTTGCTTTCGGCGTTGCATCCCAACTTCCGCCTGAGCGGAACCAACCTGATTCACTACCTCATCCTGCGAAGCAAGGAGATCCGTGAAGCACAGGAATTTCTTCACCAGGTAGGCTTGTCCTCCCTGACAAACTCCGAGAGCCATACCCTGCACCAGGTGCGCAACGTGCTCAGTTGGCTCAACCACGGCAACCCGGTTGCGGCCGACCATGGTTGTGACTTTGATACGGCGCGTCGGTTGCGCCAGGGCAATGCCGAGCGGCTGTTGGGCATATTCCCCGTCCAGGATCGTCCGCACATCATGGTCACGTTCTCCGCGGAAATGATGGTGGAGTCAATGCTGGTGGAGCAAATGCTCAATGAAGGAATGTCGGTAGCACGAATCAACTGCGCACACGACAGCGAAGAAGAGTGGCTGAAGATGATCCAGGTCCTCCGGAAGGCGGAGTTCAAGACCGGCAAGACCTGCAAGGTGTACATGGATCTCGCCGGTCCAAAAATCCGGATACGATCCATTGCGGACGCCAAACGTAACAAGCTGAACAAGTTGCCGGTTACGGAAGGGATGGAACTGACGCTCCGGTACCGTGCCGGCTCCCGTACCGACAAGGAAAAGCGCGATATCCTCTTTGTGGAACCCAAGGAGATTCTCTACGGCGTGAAGGTGGGTGAGCCCATCGTATTTGATGATGGGAAGTTCGAAGCTACCGTGTTGAAGGTGGATCCCGGCGCCGTGACGGTGCGCATCGTTCGCATCTCCACCAAAAACCCGGTATTGAAACCTGAGAAAGGAATCAACCTTCCGAATTCTGATCTTGAAATCGCTCCACTGACGGCCGAAGACCTCCGCAATATTCCGTTTGTGTGCAAGTACGCCGACATGGTGGGCTACTCGTTTGTTGTAGGCCCCGACGACGTGGAGGTACTGCGCTCCGAACTGGAAAAGCACAGCGCCGGGCGGAAGCCGGCCATTGTGTTGAAGATCGAGCGCCTGGCAGCCATCCAGAACTTGCCGGCCTTGTTGCTTAACGGTATGAAGGATGAATCACTGGGGGTGATGATTGCCCGCGGCGACCTGGCTGTTGAAATCGGATTTGAACGCCTCAGCGAAATCCAGGAGGAGATTTTGTGGATCTGCGAGGCGGCGCATGTGCCGGTGATCTGGGCGACGCAGGTGCTGGAGACGCTCAACAAAACCGGCTATGCTACGCGTTCGGAGATCACGGATGCGGCCATGGGTGGCCGATCGGAGTGTGTGATGCTCAACAAGGGCCCCTACATAGTGAAAGCCATCAGCACGCTGGAAGACATTCTAACCCGGCAGATGGGCCACATCCATAAGAAGCGTTACATCATGCGGCCATTGAACATCGCCCGGAAGTTTCTGGAGCGCGCATAACGATCAACGCAGGTATCGGATGAAGTCCTCCTGGCGGGCAATGCCCACAACCCCCGCGTATATGCCGCCAAGGTTGCCCATGTCTTCCACGAGGATATCAATGGTGTTCACGCCCTTTTTCAATACCCCGGCCGGAATCGCGTAGGCACGTTGCTGGTCGTACGACTCACTTCGCCCGTACGATCTCCCGTCGTTGGTGGAGCCGATCAATTTTCCGTTGATGTAGGTCTTGTCAAAGTCGTCGATCTTGCCCACCAGCAATACCAACGGCGTGCCGACCAACCTATCCGGGAGCACAAAGGTGCGCTGGTATCGGGCATAGCCATCGTATTTGGCGTGCCCCTGGTATTCCCAGGCTTCTGGCACCATTATTTTTTTCCACTCCAGTTCTGGTGTGGAGAGCTCCATTCTTCGAATCGGCGTGAAGGACCAGACACCCCGGAGGTCGAGGAGGAGGTGGTCGGTATCTTTTGATTTGTAGATGCCGAGCCGCCCATCCAGGATACCGCCGCTCAGGGTGACGTCGTAGACCCGAACGGCGATGGTGTTGGTTCCGGAGAAGTTGATGTATTCGGCAGGAAGCGGGTACTTCCGCTCTTTATTATAGGCGGTCTTGAAACGGGGGGGCATGGAACCTGAAAACCCCACCAACTTTCCGTTTACGTACACCTCGTCGCAGTCGTCAATGTGCCCGAGACCGAGGTAGTAGTTGGTCGTTTTATCCAGCTGCCTGCCGTCAAACGTCCGGCGATACCAGGCAAAACCATCGTAGCCGTGAAACCCTTCTTCCTCCCAGGCCGAAGGGGTAAACAGTGTTTCCCACGAACGGTCATCGAAATCAGGTGAAGACCACGTCGGTTTGTCATCGATGTGAAATTTCCAGGGACCACGTAAGTCAATCACCTGCGCGGGGAGGAGGTGTGGAAGAAGCGTCAGCAAGAGAAGCGTCAAGCGCACGACAGGTCCAATTTTTCTTTACAAGGTACTATTTGAGCGATAAACACGAACGGCCGGTGGGGCCGTTCGTGCAAGGGATTAGTGATTGGCCGCCACCATCGGCTGCGGTTCACGGTATGTTTCGAGGGTGGGCACCAGCTTGCCCTGCGCATTGGGCTCCATCCGGTAGCGGATCAGAAGGGCACCGGACTGCACTTCAATCCAGAAATTGTTCTCTTGAATGCGACGAACATCGTATTTCTTTTGGAAACCACGATCGAATTCTTCTGCGCGAATCCGATCCGTGATCAGGGTGCCGTTTTCGTTGATGAACCGAACCGTCACCATTTCAGAAGCTGCGCGGGCGTAAATGACTTTCAGGAGCCCCGGTTCCCCGCCAGGAATTATACCCACAGGGGTTTCAATCGCTTGTGCACTGGCGCCGACGGAGGCAAGTACAAAGCATGCGGCTAAGAACAGGTTGTTTTTCATAACGTGGTTGTTTAAGTGAGTGTGCCGTTATCTGGAATAAAAAACGGCAAGGGTTCCCCTCCGGATGTCATCGCCCGGTAAAGGATTGTAACAAGATGTCACAAGGAAGGGCGGGTGGGGCTACAGCACCATTTTGTAGCCGGAACCGTGGACGGTTAGAATTACCCGGGGGGCGTTGGGGTTGGTTTCGACCTTTTGACGGAGGCGGGCAATGAAATTATCCACCGTCCGGGTCGTGATCTGTTCTTCATAGCCCCACACGTGCTCCAACAGGTCGTATCGGCTAACCACGGCATTGCGGTGCTTGTACAGGTAGGCCAGGATTTCCACCTCCTTGTGCGAGAGCTTGAGCGGCGCCCCGTCCTGCGTGGCGACAAAGGAGGTGAAATTGACGGCGATGCGCCCGATGGTGACCGCTTGGCCGGCATCTCCCTTTTCGGCTGCCTGGCTGCGGCGAAGAATCGCCTTGACCCGGGCCAGCAGTTCGCGCACACCAAAGGGCTTCGTGATGTAATCGTCGGCACCCAGTTCGAGCCCGAGTACCTTGTCGATTTCTTCGCCCCGGGCGGTGAGCAGGATGATGGGCGTGACGATGCCACCAGCGCGCGCCTGCTTGCAAACATCAAAGCCCGATAGTTTTGGAAGCATGACGTCCAGCAGGATCAGGTCGTAAGCCCGTTCCCGGATTCGGTTCAGGCCCGCTTCGCCGTCGGAGGCAACGTCGACCTTGTAACCTTCCATTTCCAGGTTATCCTTGAGTCCCATTTGCATCGCGGGCTCGTCTTCAATGATCAGGATGTGGGCCATGTCAGGGGGATTCCAACGGGAAAATCAAGGTAAATGTTGAGCCTTTTCCGGGTTCACTGGCCAGGGTCACGTCACCGCCCTGCGCCACCATCAGCTGCTTGACGAGGGAAAGACCGAGGCCGGTGCCCCGCGTTCCGGCCAGGTTTCCGGTCGATACGCGATAGAACTTATCGAATACATGCCGTTGATCTTCGCGCGAGATGCCCACTCCGTAGTCCCGAACAGCCACCTGGCCGGTTTCCCCGGAACGGAAGGATGTGATCTCGAGCTTCTTTTCCGCGGCACTGTATTTCATCGCATTGTCCAGCAGGTTGATGATGGCTTCCGTGAACGCTTCCCGGTCGGCCTTCACATACAATTCGGGCATGCCGGTATAATGATAGCTGAATCCTTTGCTGGTAAGGTGGTAATCGTACGTCTTCAGGATTTCTCGGATCTCGGTGTCGGGGTGCAGCCGGACCGGGCGATAGACCTTCTTGTTGGCTTCGGCCTGACTGAAGTTCAGTATTTTATTGACAATGCCGGAAAGGCGATGCGCCTCTTTGTGAATGATGCCATAGTATTCCTGCTTCTTTTCTTCGGATGGTACCCGGCCCATTTCCAGCGTTTCCGCAAACATACTGATCAGCGCGAGCGGGGTTCGGATTTCATGCGAGACATTGGATACAAAGTCCGACTTGTTCTGCGCCAATTGCACTTCTTTCCGGATGTTGCGGTACACGAGCACAACAGCCAGGAGGAGGACCACATCCACTGCCAGCAGCAACGACATGTTGGTAAGGGTGCGTTCCCGAACCACTTCCTGCAGGGAGGCGCCTTGGGAACGAATACCCAACGCATAGTCGGGCAGGAGCCAAAAGTCTTTGGTCAGTACCGGCACCGGCAACCGGACACTGTCGCGGGCTTGTGAACTATAGATCACGGCATTGGATTCTTTGCGAATCACAGACAGAACAAACTGGTCGCGGGCAATCCCCTGGAGGCGTGGCCCAATGAGGTCTTCCACAAAGCGCTCGGGCTGGATGAGGGTTCCGGCCACCCGGGACCGCTCCTGATCCGGCTGCACAATAAAGAAGAACCATTGCGCCGGCTCTTCGTCAGGTGCGGGTCCATTGATCGCCTCCACTTTCTGAAATCCGCTCCGACGATAACTGACCAGTTGCCGGATCGTTGCAGCCTCTTGCCAGCGGGTGTCCTGCAGCACGGCGGCAACGCGTTCCGAAACCGTATCGTCACGGGAATACACGGGCCATCGGATGGTGCCATCCACGCTGTCCGCTACAAAGACAGCCCTGAGGGCCTCGTGCAGTTCAAGCAGCGCGGAGATGGATGGCGGCGCTTCCGGTGCGGAGGGCATGGGCGTGGCGCCGGCCTCAATCTGCGACATCCACCGGTTGATGATGTCATCGGCATACTGGTTTACGGAGAAGAGAATGGCTTCGAGCTGTTTATTGTAAACATCCTCGATCATCGCCTCGTCTTTGTTCAGGGTGGATAGTTCATAGCCCGAGAAAAAGAGCGCGGGAAGCAGAAATACCAGGGCGAGGATAAGGGCGATCTTGCGCGTGACGTTCACAAGACAATCTTACGGAATTTTGGCGGGCAAGGCCATGTGGTTGGCCAGACACTGCCCGGGATGACGCTACGACACTGCTGCATCGGTAGCCTTCTCCCATTCCCGGAAAGCTTCCATATGCGTGGACAGACTCTGGTAAACCCAGGTGATGACGGCGAAATCGTCTGTGAGCCCAAGTGCAGGAAGTGTATCCGGAATCAGGTCAAGCGGATTGACAAAATAGACCAGTGCTGCAGCCATC
>JAYRXB010000317.1:0-2562 GCA_041917735.1 Cyclobacteriaceae bacterium | reverse complement strand
ATAGAAGAAACCCTGAAAGACATGGCCGACCGGCAAGGTTGCTGCCTGATCGTCACATCCGGGGGTACCGGCCCTGCGGTGCGGGATGTAACCCCGGAGGCCACAGAAGCCGTATGTAGCAAGATGATGCCCGGTTTTGGGGAGCGGATGCGTGCAGAAAGCCTCAAATATGTGCCTACAGCCATTCTTTCGCGCCAAACAGCCGGAATTCGTGGAAAAACCCTCATTGTAAACCTGCCCGGGAAGCCCAAATCCATACGGCAATGCCTGGATGCCATTTTTCCGGCAATTCCATATTGCTTAGATTTGCTCGGAGGTCCCTACCTGGAATGCAATGAATTGGTAATAAAAGCGTTCCGACCTCCGGCTCAATAAGAGAATAAAGCATGGCGAAGATCAAGTATTACTACGATACAGAGGCTTGCAAGTACGTTCGCGTCCAGACCAAACTCAGCGACGTGATCCTTAACGTACTTGGGGTGATCTCCCTGACCCTCGTCATGGCCGTGGGCCTCCTCCTCCTCTACAGCAATTACTTCGAGTCACCCAAGGAACTGATGCTCAAGAACGAGGTGACCCAGATGGAGTATTACTACCAGGACCTCAAACAGAAGGTAGATAACCTGGACAAGATTCTCTCGGACATGAGCTACCGCGACGACAACATCTACCGCGTGGTGCTCGGCGCAGAACCCATTGACAAATCCATCCGCGATGCCGGCGTGGGTGGCGCAGACCGCTACGCTGACATCCGGAACAAGAACATCAGCCACGACGAAATCATCGTTAAACTCAACGAGTCCGTCGACAACCTTCGTCGCAAGGCCTACATCGAATCCAAGTCACACGACGAGATCATTTCGCTTGCCGAAAACAAGGAGAAGCTGTTCGCGGCCATTCCCGCCATACAGCCGGTACCCAAGAAAGAAACCGTTGTCCTCGCTTCCGGCTATGGCATACGCATTCACCCGATCTACAAAGTGCGCAAAATGCACCACGGCATCGACTTCGCCGCCCCGATCGGCACGCCCATCTACGCTGCCGCCGACGGCACGGTGGATAACGTGGAGATCAGCTTTACCGGCTACGGCAAGAAAGTCGAAATCGACCACGGGTTTGGATACCGTACCCGCTACGCGCACATGCACATGTTCGTGGTCCGCAATGGCCAGCGCGTGAAACGCGGCGACCTCATCGGTTACGTGGGCGACACCGGCCTTTCCACCGCTCCGCACCTGCACTACGAGGTGTTCATCAACGGTGCGCAAGTCAACCCGATCCACTACTTCTTCAACGACCTCAACCCGGCCGAGTACGCCAAGATCATCGAACTGGCGTCGATCGAGAACCAGAGCCTGGGAATGTGATTTGAAAATTTGCTGATTTGAAAATTTGAAAATGGGCTTGTTGCCGCTTCAAATTTCTCCGTCCTAGGGTCAATTATGCGGATCTTTCAATTCGCATTACCCTTACTCTTGAAAGACCAAACACTATCGGAAGTCATCGCATCATTTTCAAATCTTCAAATTTTCAAATCTTCAAATTCAGTTACCTTAGGGGAAAGTTGCGTGCATGGGGGTCATTCGTTTTTGCGTATTCCTTTTCGTCATTCCGTTAACCGCCTGGTCACAGGGCTGCAGCGACGCCGGGTTCTGCACCATGGGTGCGATGAAACCCGACCAGCCGTACAACAAGCGGGTTCAGCTCAAGCTCAAGACGATCGAATTCAGCTATTACCGGGGTACGACTTCGCTCACACCGATCATCTATGTAGCGAACATCGACTTTAACTTCAGCCTCAACGCCCGCAGCGCCTTCCAGGTTAAGTTGCCCTACCAATGGATTGTCGGCACGCTGGGACAAACAGCCGGAATTGGCGACCTCTCCTTCTGCTACACGCGGAACGTCTACTCCTCCGACCGCTTTGACATCAACGCCTCCGTTGGTGCCAAAGTACCTACCAACAACTCCAACATCACCGCCGGCCCCAACGCGCTGCCCATGTATTACCAAACCAGCCTGGGCACCTACGACCTCATCGCGGGCTTGTCGCTGATCAACCGGCAATGGCTTTTTGCCACCGGCATTCAGATTCCCTTCAACCAGAACGGCAACAAGTTCGACTGGCACACCTGGCAATCAAGTGACCCTACCGAACAAGCCTACGTTCAACTTTACCCCAACTCCACCGACCTCAAGCGGGGCATTGACGTCATGCTTCGGGTAGAAAGAAACTTTCGCCTGTCGCGCTTCAACTTCACCGCGGGGCTGCTGCCGATCTACCGCATTACCGCCGATGAGATCACCAACTTCCAGGGTGTTCGCACCTCCCAGGACGCCAAGGGCAATGTCGCCAAAGGACTGGCCCTTTCCTGGATCCTCACCACGGGGTACAGCTTCAACACACATTCCGCGGTCCGTTTGCTGGTCGGCCACAAAATTGAGCAGCGTGCGTTCAGCCCCGACGGTCTTACACGCGAATTCGTAGCATCATTGGGCTATTCCTACCGGTTCTGATGAACAAGCTCCTGTGCACACTGGTTATCCTCGTGCTGAGTGGTT
>JAYRXB010000316.1:0-15467 GCA_041917735.1 Cyclobacteriaceae bacterium | reverse complement strand
GATTGCGAGAATATCGTTGAAGAGTCGGGTCTGGTAGTCCCACGTTTCGGTGTAGGCCATCAGGCCCAGGTCTACAACAGTTGTTGAAACATTTGGCCGGGCATTCACTTTACTTTGGCCAATTCGGCCTTGAGGTAATCAATGGCAGTGACCGGGTCAGGGTCGACATTGTTTTCCCGGGCAAGGTAGTAGGAAATCCAATCGGTCAGGTGGATGAGGTAGTAGTATTGTTCCAGCAGCGATGCACCCTGCGCTACAATGTCAATGATGGGGTTGGATTTCTTTTCAAAAAGATCGCGGCAGATTTCCATGCGCTTTTCCACGCGATCATGATCATGGTCGGAATAGAGGTAGATGACCTGAACTTGACGGAGAAGTTCTTCCGGAAATTGCCATCCCACAATTTCGTTGTGGTTCATTTCCGGAAATGTATTTACGTGACAAATCTGCTTCGAGTTTTCGTTCAGCTGCTGCTGGAACCGGCTTGCCATCGCATGGAGACGACCGTCACAATAGATAAATGGCAGTTTGCCCTTGAGTTTCTTGGCAATGATTTCGGCTTCCGATTGAATAGCCTTCTCGCCACGATCCAGGTACTCCATCGCATTCTCCGTCTCCTTGATGAAGGCCGCGCCAATCAGGTTGGTGTGGTAAAGGACCGAAAGCAGGGATACCACCTGGTAGCCGATCATCGCCCGTGGACTGCTGTATCCTTCCGGCAATTTGATGTACAGGAAATTATATTCCTTGGCCAGCTCCAGCATCTTCCCCCCACTTGTGATGCAAATGATGTGGGAACGCTTTAACATGGCTTTCTGGATGGCCGACAGGGTCTCTTCTGTATTCCCGCTGTAGGAACACGCTATGAACAACGTGTGCGGGCTTACGAACTGGGGTATATTGTAACCCTTGCTGACCGTAATGGGAATCGGTATCCGTCCAAAGGTCAGGGATTCGACCAGGTTTGCCCCGATTCCACTTCCGCCCATTCCGGAAATCAGGACGTTGCGGATATCACTTCCCTGACGGGCGAGATCGGCAGCCTGACCAATGCGCAACGCATCGCCCAATTGTCTGGTAAATCCTTCGATCAATTTTTTCATTGCCGGCTTTGCTGATAGAACTTGCGGCCAAAGGTAGACGATGACTGATAAAATCAAAAGAGGAGAAGAAGGCGAGCAGCTTGCCGCGAGCCTGCTGGAAGCGAAGGGTTATGCGGTGCTGGAGCGAAATTATCGTTACCGGCGCTCAGAGATCGATCTTATTGTATACCGTGAAAACTGGCTCGTGTTTGTTGAAGTCAAAACCCGCTCTTCCAACGCATTCGGGTTTCCGGAAGAGTTTGTTGATGCCAAACAAAAGGCCAGAATCCTGCAGGCGGCAGATTACTATCAGTTCATCATCGATTGGAAAGGAAATGTCCGGTATGATATCGTGGCGGTAAGCCTGGGGCAAGGAGAGCCCGAACTCCATCACGTGGAGGATGCTTTCTATTAACTTTTGCCGGATGTGAATATCTCACGACCCTTTTCGTCCCATTCCTTGCGGATGAAGGGTTTGAAGGTCTCGTCATAGGGCTCCTTCGGGTAGGCCAATATGCGCTTACGCTTGCCGTTGGGATAATTCTCGATCCAATCACCGACCTTTTGGTTCCACTTATACTCACCCGTCACGGCGATGGTACCGTTTTCGTGAAAGAGGAAATAGTACCCCTCGCGTTCATCGATTTCAACGGGTATCATCTCTTTCACCTTCTTGCGCTCCAATGGATCATAGTAGGTAACGATGGACTCCTTGGGCCAACCTTTGAAATATTTTTCCTTGTCGCTCACGATATCGTTGCGGTCGAACTGCATCCAGCGGCCGTGTTTGGTGCCCTTGTAGAAAATGCCTTCCTCAATCACGACGTTGTTTTGCAGTTTCTTATAGGGCCCGTGCAACAGAATGCCCTTCTTCATATCGAAGTTGGCCGTTTTGCGGACTTCACGCCGCGTATAGTCATACCAATAAATATCACGAACAAATGTGGATGGCTTTTCGGGAGTCTTGAGCACATAAAAGAGCTCAAGCGTTGCCCTATCGCCGGTTCCCCGCCGTGCATACCCCTTGCGGGTCTTGATGCCATAGAATGTTTTTTTCTTTGGCTTCTTTTTCTTGGCTACTACGACGGGTTCGGACGTGGCTTCGTCCAGCTCCAGCAGCCGGAAAGGCTTGTCGGTTTCAAAAGTAAACTGTCCCTCTACACCAAAGGACTCCTTTTCCCTGGATTCCTGCGCTAGCGCAGCCATCGAAAGGGTGATGAAAATCCCGCCAAGGCAAACTTTCCCGATCATCGTTGTGGAATAACGAAGGTAGGGAAAGTTTATTTTTTGGTTTCAGGACTTACTGAGCGGCCAGGTCAACACTGCGGCGAATGAACTGGGTAAGGTCAGCCCCCGTAAGCATACCCTGGGAAAGAAGAGCCAAGTCAAAGGCCTGCTTGGCGAGTTCTCCTCGGCGTGACTCGTCCTGTGCGGCCAGGATCTTCTGTGCCATGGGGTGGTTGCTGTTGATCGATACGCTGTACTGGTCTGGCATGGAGCCCATGAACCCGTACATTCCGCCACCACCTGTTTTGGCCATATCCTTCATTCGCCGGGCCCATTCGCTCATGGTGATGGTAACCGGGAAGTGGTCGGGTGCATGTGAATCAAGGACCACCGTCATCGAGGTGTTATTAATGGCTTTCTCAAAGATGGCCTTGAGTTTATCCTGATCAGCCTGGCTCAGGACGCTATCGATCTTTTCGTCCTTTACGATAAGCTTGTCCAGGGTATCACTATCTACACGGCGGAATTGCGTTTTTTCAAGCTTCTGTTCAAGCGTATTCACGAAATGGCTGTCCAGTACACCATCGAGGATGAGCACATCATAGGCCTTCCGATTGGCGGCTTCAATGAAGCTGTGCTGTTTGCCCGTATCGCTGGTGTAGAGGTATATCAGTTGTCCGTCTTTGTCCGTTTGGAGGTCCTTCGAATAGGTCCGGTATTCGTCAATGGTAAAGTATTTGTTGACGGTGTTCTTGAAGAGCGCGAATTCCTTGGCTTTATCGTAGAACTTCTCGTCGCTGATCATGCCGTACTTGACGAAAATGCTGATGTCGTCCCATTTCTTTTCGAAGTCGGCACGGTCTTTCTTGAACATCTCCTGAAGCTTGTCGGCAACCTTTTTGGTGATGTGCTGGCTTATCTTCTTTACGTTGGAGTCGCTTTGCAGGTAGCTGCGTGAAACGTTAAGCGGAATGTCCGGCGAATCCAGCACGCCATGGAGAAGCATGAGGAAGTCGGGAACGACATCCTTGACTTCATCCGTGATGAACACTTGCCGGCTATACAGCTGAATCTTGTTTCGATGGAGTTCGAAATCGTTTTTGACTTTTGGGAAGTAAAGCACGCCCGTCAGTGTAAACGGATAGTCGACATTAAGGTGTATCCAGAATAAGGGAGCCTCGGCAAACGGATAAAGTTCTTTATAGAAGGAAAGATAATCTTCGTCGGTGAGGTCAGCGGGTGACTTAACCCACAGCGGTGAAGGGTTGTTGATGATGCGATCCTTTGTGACCGTCTTGTATTTGGGCTGGTTGTCCTTGTCGACGCCGTCTTCCACGCGGTCTTCAGTGGTTCCAAACTTGATTTCAACGGGCAGAAATTTGCAGTACTTCTCGAGAATGCCCTTTAGTCGCCATTCATCCAGGAATTCCTCCGAGTCGTTGTTGATGTGGAGGATCACGTCGGTGCCCCGGTCGGCGCGTTCTGCGGCAGTTAGTGCGTATTCGGTAGAACCATCGCAAGTCCACCGGGCCGCCTCGGTAGCCGTGTGCGAGCGTGACAGGATTTCCACCTTGTCGGAAACCATGAAGGCGGAATAGAAGCCGAGTCCGAATTTGCCGATGATATCCCTGGCGTCAGCCTTATCCTTGAACTTTTCAATGAACTCGGTGGCACCCGAGAATGCAATCTGATTAATGTATTTCTTGATCTCATCCGCAGTCATCCCGATGCCACGGTCGCTGACGGTGATGGTCTTCTTCTTCTTGTCGAAGCTGACTTCGATGCGAAGGTCTCCAAGTTCACCGGTGAATTCGCCCATCGACGAGAGCTTCTTGAGCTTCTGGGTAGCATCGACTGCGTTGCTGACCAATTCCCTCAGGAAGATTTCGTGGTCGGAGTAAAGGAATTTCTTAATGATGGGGAAGATGTTCTCCGTATTGATGGAGATCGTGCCCTTTTCCATGGTTTCAGACATAAGCAGGTTGTTTCCGGCACGGACGTGGACAAATTTCAGTCCAGTGCGAAATTGTGACAGGATGACAGTCCCGCCCCCGGGAAGGGAACGGGACTGTCACAGGAAAAGTCAGAATGGATGGGTTAGGCTTCGGCGGGTACCGGCGGTTGCGCTTTCGCCTGTCCGCCAAGGTCGATTTCTTCGCCATCCTTGTTGAGGAAATGGAATTCGGTGATACCCAATGAAGAGTCTTTCACCAGCGTGATCGGGCGGCGATACCGGAAGTACCATTTCATCCGCTTGGAGATAAAGCCTTTGGTATAGTAGGCAAACAAGAAAGGGTGCAGGGCCAGCACGAGACTCTTTTCGTTTTGCTTCTCGAAAAGATGCTGTACATGTTCTTCGATTTGGTCGGTAACCAGGATGGTGGCTTCCACTTTTCCGCTGCCGTTGCACGTTGGGCATACCTCTTTGGTGGCGATGTTCATCTGCGGACGCACGCGTTCGCGTGTGATTTGCATCAACCCAAACTTGGAGAGGGGCAGAACCGTGTGCTTGGCACGATCCTGTTCCATCTCTTCCATCATCGTCTTGAAAATTGTGCGCTTGTTTTCCTGGTTGCGCATGTCGATGAAATCGACTACGATAATACCTCCCATATCACGCAGGCGGAGTTGACGCGCAACCTCCTTGGCGGCTTCAATGTTCACCGACAGCGCGGTAGTTTCCTGATTTTCCTCGCGGTTAGATTTGTTTCCGCTATTGACGTCAATGACGTGCAGTGCTTCCGTATGCTCGATGATCAGGTAGCCACCGCCGCGCAGGCTCACGGTTTGCCCAAAAGCCGATTTGATCTGCTTTTCAATCCCGTAGTGTTCGAAGATCTTGGCCTTGCCCGTGTAAAGCTTAACGATTTTTTCTTTTTCAGGCGCAATCGTGTGGATGTACGTCTTGACCTCCTCAAAGATCTTCTTGTCGTCTACCTGGATGTTGTCAAACGACTCGTTGAGCAAGTCGCGAAGGATGGAAGAGGTTTTGCTCAGTTCGCCGATTAGCTTTTCGCGTGGATTGGCTGTCGTTAGCCGGGTCATTCCCTCTTCCCAGGTCTTTACCAGGTTGCGCAGATCCTTGTCGAGTTCTGCTACTTCCTTTCCTTCAGCCACCGTGCGCACGATGACCCCAAAGCCCTCAGGCTTGATGGATTGGATTAGACGCTGAAGCCGCTTGCGTTCGTCGTTGCTGCTGATTCGCTTGGAGACGTTTACGGCATTCGCAAATGGTACCAGGACGAGGTATCGTCCTGCCATGGATAACTCCGAAGAAAGCCTGGGGCCCTTGGTGGATATCGGCTCCTTTACAACCTGGACTGGCAGGACCAGGTTCTTGGAGAGTAGCTGGCCGATTTTTCCATGCTTGTCAATGTCCTTTTCCGCATGGAATTTCTCGAGCCTGCCGCCGGTTATCTTTTTGGCGCGAACCAGCTTGGTGAACTTCATCAGGGAGTTGAACTGCGGGCCAAGATCGAGGTAATGGAGAAAGGCGTCTTTCTCATACCCGATGTCAATGAAAGCGGCATTCAGGCCCTGTACAACCTTCTTAACGTTGCCCAGGTAAATGTCGCCTACCGCAAATTTGGTAGCTCCGTTGTCTTCGTGAAATTCAACCAGCGATTTGTCGCGCAGGAGGGCGATTCGGCATCCTTCCGGAGTAGCGCTGATAATAAGTTCGTTACTCACGGTGTATCAGGATGTCGATGGCTTACTTCTTCTTATGGCGATTCTTTCTCAGGCGCTTCTTGCGCTTGTGGGTAGCCATTTTGTGTTTCTTTCTCTTCTTACCGCTTGGCATAGTCAATCATGTTAAGGCTGCGGCCTCATCGGAGGCTTCAGCGGGTTAATAATTAGTTTAGTTCCTGCAGGTACGAATCTACGGTTGCTTGAACCGATAGATCCGAATCCAGCTTTTTTACTTTTTCAAACTGCTGACGCGCCTTTGCCTTTTCTCCCTGGTTGAGATACGCGACCCCAAGCAGGAGGTTCCCCTGCAAGTGATTGGCATTTACCGCCAGGAGCTTTTCAAACCAGTCGATGGCGCGGCCATATTGCGCGGATTGAATGGCCAGCATTCCGAGGTTGAACAATGCGAGTTCGTTTCCAGGGTCTTCCGTGACGATCTCGCGCAGCATCTGAATGCCTTTCATGGGCGACTCAGAGCTCATGTACGTCATGGCTACTTTGGTTTTTGCTTCGGCATTGACCGGGTCTTTTTCAAGCACCTGGTTGAACAGTGTGCGGGACTTTTCGGCAAGCATCCGTTGCTTCTCGCGATCCACCGCAAACGTGTATGCCTCGTACGAAGCATTGGCAGCTTTCAGCAGGCTTTCCGTTGATTTAAAGAACGCATTCGCTTGCTCGGCATACCACACAGCACTGTCGTAAAGACCAGCCTGTTGGTAAGGCACAATCAGCGAGTCGGCAAAGATAGCACTTTTTTGTTCTGACTCTCCGGATAAGTATCGGGCCCTCAGCCGGTTAATGGTATTTCGAATCGAACGTGGTGCCGGGCGATGCGGGCTTCCGGCTCCGCCAACCGAATCCACCGCTTCCCCGGTAGCCTGCAACTGGCTGTCATTCTCCACCACGGCTTTGGGAAGGAAATATAGGATAGCCACCATGCCGGCGGCCACAAGGACTAGAATAATTCGGGTGTTCTTCATGAGCAGGTTGGCAACGGTGATACAGCCGCTGCGGCAACCGGTTACTTCTCGGCGAGTTGCTTCACCTTTTCGCTGTTCTTGATCTTGTTGATAAAGACCTTGGCCGGTTTGAAGCTCGGTATGTAATGCTCGTCAATGACAATGGCTGTATTGCGGGAGATGTTGCGGGCGATCTTTTTCTTCCGCTTCTTGTTAACGAAACTGCCGAACCCGCGCACATAAATGTTGTGTCCACCCGACATGGAACTCTTAACAATGGTAAAGAAGGCCTCAATGGATGCGGTTACGTCGGCCTTGTCGATTCCAGTTTTGTCCGCAATTTGGTTGATAACGTCTGCTTTCGTCACGGTTCTTGGGTGTTTGACTTGTTTAGGGACGACAAAATTAGTTTGCCCCGTCAGAATTAAAAACAATATTGAAAAATTCTGATTATCAATGAAATGAAGGCAACCGAATTCTCCCAAAAAGTCGCCCAATGGTACCAGGAGCACCATCGGTTGCTGCCCTGGCGGGAGACCCGGGATCCCTACAAGATTTGGCTTTCTGAAATTATTCTTCAGCAAACGCGGGTTGCCCAGGGACTGCCGTACTACCACGCGTTTATACGAAAATACCCGAACGTGAAAGCGCTGGCTGCCGCTTCGGAACAGGAAGTGCTGCGGTTGTGGCAAGGATTGGGCTACTACACGCGTGCCAGGAACCTGTTGGCGTGCGCCCGGATGATCGTCGACGAGCGAGGCGGAAGATTTCCGCGTACCTATCATGAGTTGCGACAACTGAAGGGCATTGGCGACTATACAGCGGCTGCCATTGCGTCCTTTGCATTCGGCGAGCACGTTGCCGTATTGGACGGCAACGTGTTTCGTGTTCTTGCCCGCGTCTTCGGCCTGCATGATGATGTTGCATCGACGTCCGGGAAGAAGAAGTTCAGGGAATTGGCCAATTCACTCGTGCCTGCCGAAGATCCCGCTACCCACAACCAGGCAATCATGGAGTTTGGCGCCCTGATGTGCACTCCAAAAAGCCCATCCTGTCAGGATTGTCCGATCGTTCCAGGTTGCCAGGCATACCGGCGGGGATTGCAGGAGGAATTGCCGGTAAAGCGAAAGCCAACGGCTGCACGACATCGCTACTTCCATTACCTGGTCTTCAAACGTGGAAACACGGTGCTTATGAACCAACGGGTGGAATCGGACATCTGGAGAGGGCTCTGGGATTTTCCATGCTGGGAGTCTGATGCTCCCGTCCACGAAGCAGGCATTCGCCGCAAGGTTCGTTCGTGGATCGGGAAAGAAGGTGCCTTGGAAATCTCCAGGGAGTTCCGTCATATTCTCTCGCACCAGATCATTCATGCCCGCTTTGTTGAAGTAACGCGTGACAGCCGGGATGCGCTTCCAAAAGGCGCGATCTTTTCCAAAGCAACGTGCTGTACCCTCGGGAAGTTGAAACAGCTCCCCAAGCCTGTGCTGGTAACGCGATTTCTTGAGGAATTGGGCCTTGAAGGATAGTCCTCCGATTTTGGTAAATTTGCACCCCTGCTCTTTCTTTTTGGACAAGAATGCAGCACAATAGCTTGAACGTAACCCCACTTGTATGTCTGGTGTAAACAAAGTCATTCTCGTTGGCCGCCTCGGAAAGGATCCGGAAGTCAGGAACCTTGAAAATGGTGCAACGGTGGCCAATTTTACGATGGCCACGTCTGAGTCCTACAAGGACAAGACCACCGGAGAGAAAAAGGAAATCACCGAGTGGCACAACATTGTTTTATGGCGCGGACTGGCTGAAGTGGCGGCGAAATACCTCCACAAAGGCGATATGATCTACGTCGAAGGCAGGCTGCGGACACGGTCGTGGGAAAAAGAAGGCGTAACGCGCTATACAACTGAAATTATTGGCGACAACATGACCATGCTCAGCACGCGCAGGGATGGCGGGGGAGGAGAATACCGACCTTCCGCATCTTCCGGTGCGGCGCCCAGCCAGCCAGAGCCCAAGATGACCGGTGACGCCACGGACGATCTTCCCTTCTAGTTTCCCCATCAAACCTGAATCCATCATCCCGTGGACGAACCTCCCAGTACTTTTCTAATGGATGTTGCTTCGCTGGAGTTTCCTACATTTTACCTGGTAAGCCTGGCGGCCATTGTCGTGCTGCTTGCCTTTTCGGCCATGATTTCGGCATCGGAGGTCGCTTTCTTTTCCCTCAAAGCCGACGACCTGGATCGCTGCAGGGATGAAGGCGATCACGCAAGCCAGCACATTTTGGATCTGCTCAAACGACCACGCCTGCTCCTGGCGACCATACTCATCGCCAATAATTTTGTTAACGTCGGCGTGGTGACAATCTCTACCTTCCTCATGTGGGAAATGGCCGGAACCCGTAAACCTGAGCAAACACTGGTGGGTATTGTGACCCTGGTTACCACCATTGCGATTACGTTCTTCGGGGAAATTGTCCCCAAGGTTTATGCCACCAAGAGAAACATCAACATTGCAAGATTCACCGGCGCCGGCTGGTTATTCCTGGAGAAATTATTCCGCCCCATTTCCTATGTGTTGATGGGCATGAGCGGCATCATTGAGCGAAGAATCGCCAAGCGCGGCTACAACAGTACGGTGGAGGAACTGAACCATGCACTTGAGCTCACTACAGACAATCCGGAAACCTCGGTAGACGAGCGGGAGATCCTACGGGGGATCGTAAACTTCGGAACGCTTACGGTAAAGCAGGTGATGAAGTCGAGGCTTGAGATTTCAACGGTCGACGTGGAACTTGATTTTCACGAATTGCTGGAGGCGGTGAAAAAATCGGGGTACTCCCGAATACCAGTTTTCCGCGGCACGATTGATCACATCGAAGGGATCCTGTATACCAAAGATCTTCTTCCCTACCTCCAGGAAGGAAAGAACTTTCAATGGCAGCGGCTGCTAAGGCCCGGTTTCTTTGTGCCGGAGACAAAGCGACTTGATGGCCTCCTGCGCGACTTTCAGAATAAGCGCGTACACATTGCCATTGTGGCAGATGAATACGGAGGCACCAGTGGCCTGGTGACTCTCGAGGACCTGATCGAAGAAATCATTGGAGAGATCAACGACGAATTTGACGAAATCGCCTCGCAGTATCAGAAAGTAGATGATAAGACCTACATCTTCGAGGGAAAGGTTTCGTTGCATGATTTCTGCAAGACGCTCGACCTTGAAACGCAATATTTTGATGATGTAAAGGGCGAAAGTGAATCCCTCGGGGGGCTCTTGCTGGAACTCAACAAGACAATGCCTGCAACCGGAGAGTCCATGAAATACGATCGGTTTACCTTTGACGTTCTGACGGTGGATGAAAGGCGAATCAAGAAGATCAGGGTTCATGTTGGGGATGAGCAGAAGGCAGATGAGTAGCTCAACTGCGCTCAGCGTAATCGTCCTGCTGTTGGTAGCCTCCTGCACCACACCCTATCAGCCAAAGCCTCGGGGATACAACAGGCTTGAGCTTCCGGATCCGGAATACGTCCTATCTCCCGATACACTGCCCTACCAATTCGAGTATTCGAGGCATGCCCGGTTTCTTCGTGATACTTCCTGGATCCGCGACCGGCATTGGGTGGAAATCTACTATCCCGCCCTGCAGGCGACGATCCATGTGACCTACAAATCCGTTCAGCATAGCGACAAGCTTTTGAAAGAATACCTCAAGGATGCCTACGTGCTGACGGCCAAACACCAGATAAAGGCGTACGCCATTGATGAGACCATTGTACGGACACCCGGGGGCAAGACGGCCATTATTGCTGAACTGGACGGCGAAGTACCCAGCCAGTTTCAGTTTACCATGACAGATTCAACCGAGAATTTTCTCCGTGCAGCGGTATATTTTAATGTGAAGATCCAGAACGACTCGCTGCGCCCGGCGATAGAATACCTCAAGCGCGATGCGATGCAATTGATCAATACGCTCAACTGGAGGAAGTAAGATTTGTCACGATTTCCGGCACGGGCTTTCCGGCCACAGTCTGGAAGGTTTTGTAATTTGAGGTCAGTCCGATAATGAACCTGACGCCGGGTGAGCTCTTTTTTTGATACATCCATTGAATACCTGAAAGGTGTCGGCCCGCAACGCGCGGCGCTTCTTCAGAAGGAGCTGAAGATATTCACCTATGGTGACCTGATCCAACACTATCCGTTCCGCTATGAAGACAGGACGCGCTTCTATACAGTAAAGGAAGTTCGCGAGGACATGCCGTTTGTGCAATTGCGAGGCACCATCTCCGCGTTTGAAACCATTGGCACTTCGTATAAAAAGCGGCTGGTGGGCCACTTTAAGGATGAAACGGGCAACCTCGAATTGGTCTGGTTTCAAGGAATTCCCTGGGTTATGCAAAAGGTTAAGCCGGGTGTTCCGTATGTAGTTTTTGGTAAGCCCTCACGCTATGGCAAGGTTTTTTCCATTGCACATCCCGAGGTGGAGCCTGAGAGTGAAAAGACGGTGCGCGGAGGGTGGCAGGCCGTGTACCCGCTCTCGGAGAAACTCCGTTCACGCCACATTGACAGCAAGTTTTTGTCGCGGCTCGCGCAGGAAGTCCTGCGTGCAGGCAGCCAACATATTCGCGAGGTTTTGCCGGATGGAATTATTCAAAAGCACCGGTTCCCGAGCAAGCGCGACGCGATGATTGCCATTCATGCTCCGCAGTCTACGGAAGGACTTGCTGCCGCACAGCGAAGACTCAAGTTTGAGGAACTGTTCTACCTGCAGTTGCGCCTGCTCAAGATGAAACTCGTACGCGTCGAAAAGTACAGGGGGCAGGTTTTTAAGGACACCGCCATTCTCACAAGGTTTTACAACGAGCACCTGCCATTCCCGTTGACGGAGGCGCAGAAGCGCGTCATCCGCGAAATCTACGGAGACATGAAGTCAGGCAGGCAAATGAACCGCTTGCTTCAGGGCGACGTCGGAAGCGGAAAAACCATCGTGGCTTTCATTTGCATCCTTCTGGTCCTCGGTGCCGACGCCCAGGCTGCCCTGATGGCACCCACGGAGATTCTTGCCCACCAGCATTTTCAAAACCTCCGCAAGTACGCGGACGCCATGGGCGTTTCCATCGCGTTGTTGACGGGATCAACCAGGCGAAGTGTGAGAAAGGAGATTCACGAGGGATTGGAAAACGGAAAGCTTCAGGTTCTCATTGGAACCCATGCGCTACTGGAGGAGGAAGTGAGGTTCAGGCGACTGGGATTGGCCATCGTTGATGAGCAACATCGTTTTGGTGTGGCACAACGATCAAAGCTATGGCAGAAGAACTCCGATACGTATCCGCATGTATTGGTCATGACGGCAACACCCATTCCGCGTACCCTGGCGATGACCCTTTACGGCGATTTGGATGTCTCGGTCATTGATGAACTGCCCAAAGGCCGAAAACCAATAAAGACAACCCATCAGTTCGACTCGCACAGGCTTCAGGTCAATGCATTTCTCCGGTCGCAAATTGATGCCGGGCGACAGGTCTATATCGTCTATCCCCTCATAGAAGAATCCGAGAAACTCGACCTCAAGCACCTGATGGATGGGTATGAGAGTATCTCCAGAGCCTTCCCTGATCTGGCGATCAGCATTTTGCACGGACAAATGAAAACCGAGGCTAAGGATTTTGAGATGGCACGCTTTCAGCGTGGAGAGACAAAAATCATGGTGGCGACTACGGTTATCGAAGTGGGAGTGGACGTCCCCAACGCCTCCGTCATGGTGATCGAGAGCGCAGAACGATTCGGGTTGTCGCAACTTCACCAACTCCGGGGAAGGGTGGGCCGCGGTGCAGAGCAATCGTATTGCATTCTCATGACCAGCTACAAGTTGAGTTCAGAAGCCAGGTTGAGAATGAATACCATGGTAAAGACCAACAACGGATTTGAAATAGCGGAAACCGACCTGGAGCTTCGTGGTCCGGGCGATTTGATGGGGACGCAGCAAAGTGGTTTGCTTGACCTGCTGATTGCTGATTTGGGCAAGGATGGGCAGATACTTTCGGATGCACGGGAGGAGGCCCGTCACCTTCTGGAAGCGGATCCGGAGCTGTCCAAACCCGAAAATCAGCCGATCAAGGCACATTTATCCGCTTTACGGAAGTCCACCGTCAACTGGGCGAAGATTAGCTAGGTCAAGGAAAGGAAGCCGTATATTTGAAGTCGGCTCAATCCGGAAATGCTTCGAATACTCCTTTCACTCGTCTTGGTTGGTATCACCGCTGGGGTGCAGGCTCAGTCAGGCCATTACTTTCTGACCCACTATAACCCGGGCAGCGACAAGATCAATTACCTGAGTTACGACATCCACCAGGACAAGCATGGTATCCTGTACTTTGCCAACCGTACGGGAGTTCTTCAGTTTGATGGCCGCACGTGGTCTCAAATTCCGGCGAGCGGAGCGATCTACACGCTCACCATGAATTCCTCCAATGAGTTGTTTGCCGGCGGCTCAGCGGGCTTTGGACGGGTGAGGCTGAATGAACGAAATCAGATGGAGTACGAGTCACTGGCTGATTCTGTCGCTGATTCCCGAAATGTATTCTCATCCGTCGCCACCGATTCCGATGTGTACTTTCTCAGTGAAACCCGTGTTTATCGGATTGGTTCGGGACAGCCAAAGGCCGAGCGCATCCTGGCTACGGAAAGCCAGGACAACCTCTTTGCAGGCATTTATCGTGTTGGAAATACCGTCCTGGTCGATACCGAACGGGATGGCCTGAAGAAATTGCAGGGCACCGCGCTGGTTGAGCCCGAATTTCTTGCCGGGAAGCACCTGGTGTTCAGTGAACCCTCCGCAGACCATCAACAATACTTGCTCGCGACGGACGACGGCAAGTTCTATGTCTACCGTAACGGTGGACTTGCCGAAATATTTCCGAAGGACGCCTCCTACCTGGTTTCCAACGTGGTGGCGAATGCGACGTGGATCAATGAGCGTATGGTGGCATTGGGCACACTCCGCGGCGGAGTGATCTTCATGGACCTGGAAACCGCGGAAACCCTGGAGACGACAAACTACTTCACCGGTCTTCCCGACAATGAGGTCTACGCGGTGCACACGGATCGGCACCTGGGTGTGTGGATCGCCCACGAGTATGGGTTCACGCGGGCGGCGCCATTTCTTCCCTTTCGCACCTACAATCACTATCCGGGGCTGGCCGGCAACCTGCTGTGTGTTCAGTCATTCAAAGGAACACTTTATGTGGGAACCACGCTGGGGCTTTTCAGCTTGAGTGAAAGGCAGATTTTCGGAACGGAAACCTACGAGGTACTTCAGACGATTGCGACGGAAGCCCAGCAGGCAGAGCCACCGGTCACGGTTTCCGAGCGAAAGAAGACCCGGCGAGGATTCCTGGGGTTGGGAAAGAAGAAAGAAGTGCCAGCCAAGGTCGAAGAGCCGGCCCCCGCCAAGAAGAAGAGTCAACCGAAAAGCCGGGTGAAAGTTCAACGAACCCGGCAGGTGCTTCGCGGTGTCCAGCACGAGTTTGTTCAGGTACTGGGGATCGCGGGCAAGGTTGATCAGTTGATCGTCGTGGATGACCGCCTCATAGCCGGCGGCGTTGGCGGCGTGTTTGAGGTGAAAGATATGGTGGGTGTGCCCGTTGAACCTGCGCCATCGAGGGCTGTGTTCTATTCTACGAGCCTCGATGCACTGTTAGTCAGCAGTTACGACAATGAAATATCGATGTATCGTCCATCGGCCGCCGGTTGGAAGAACGAACCACTGCCGGATACCTTATCCCTGTTTGCCGACTATTTCTTTGAAGACAATGCCCAGAACGTTTGGGTTTGCGGAAGGGATCGCGTTTTGCGCATCGGGGTTGAGGAGAAGGAAATAGTCGATGCAGAGGAAATTCCGCTGCCTTATTTGTCTATCGACAAAACCGTTGGACTGGCCTATGGACAGGAAGTTTACATCACACAAAACGGTGAATTCTTTCATTACCTGGGGTTCAAGAATGCCTTTGTAAAATTTGATTCACTCCCCGGGCCAAAGAAATACTTTGCTTCATCCGGCGCATTTTGGTTTCACGATGGTCATCGTTGGAGAACGGTTGATCGCCGCAAGCAGGGCGAGTTGAAGACAGAATGGCTCGCTTTGTTTCCGGACATACGGTTTCTTGCACCGGCTGAAATGGGCAAAAGCCTCTGGGTCATCACCGCATCCAACGACCTGTATAAGTTCTCCAGCGAATTCTCAACGGCCATTGCCGAAAGCAATCCACTTTTTCTCAAGGAAGTCCGGAATCAGCAGGAACGACTATCGCCCAAAGCACTGCGCGTGGACGAGCAAGAGAGTGCGTTGACATTTGAATTCATCCAGCCGGAGTATGTGAGCCTTCAGGCCATCGAGTACCACTACTGGGTGAAAGGCCTTCAGCCTACGTGGTCGGAGTGGTCTACACTGAACAATGTGATCAACTTTCCTTTCCTTCCTCCCGGGGAATACAGCGTCCTGGTGGAGTCAAGG
>JAYRXB010000315.1:0-4379 GCA_041917735.1 Cyclobacteriaceae bacterium | reverse complement strand
TAGAATCGCCCCAGGAACCGCGGCTTCACCACGAGAATCAGGAACAGCAGGAACACAGACAGCCCAAGGAAGGTCACCGCCGTATACCACCGATCGAAGTTCTTTATGCCCATGGCGAGCAATCCAACAATGAGTATCCAGGTCACGCGCGTTCCGGAATCGGGCAAGGGCTCTTCCTTTTTCAGGTAGTTTACCGCCACGTAGGTGAACAAACAGGCGTACGGGATGCAGATGAAAAACAGAATCTCCTCCAGCGGGAGATGTCCGAACGTGATGCCCGTAAGGTACGTCACGTTGAAGCCCCAAACACGCATCGCGGTGAACCATTCATCCCACACGATGAAGATGATGGCTGGCAACACGATGGCCGGCAGCCAGGCACGCCAGGTGGAAGCAAAATGCTTCTTCGAATAGAAACTGAAGAGAAGCGGCACCAGTACAGAGCCCAGGTCGAGGGACAGGTAAAGAAACTTTTGCATGGGCGTCCGCCTTATTGCGTCTCCTGGCGGTCTTTCTTGAAGGTAAACGTGGACGGTTCGTACTTCTTCGGGGCGTACAGGAACCCGAAGGCCTCACAGCCTTCCTTGGTGTGCTTGGCGTGATGGATATAATGGGCGTGGATCATGCGCTGCAAATACTTGCTGCGCTTCGCCGGGCGCCACCGGAGCCGCTGATGAACAATGATGTCATGGAAAACCAGGTAGAAGGCGCCATAGCAGAAGATACCCAGCCCCACCGCGATGCCGTACGGACTGTAGTCGACGATGCTGTAGTAATAGAACAAGGCAATGGATGGGATGCTGAAAACGACGGCAAACCAGTCGTTGCGCTCAAAGGCATGATCGTGTACCGTGTGGTGAGAACGGTGCCATACCCACAGGAAGCCATGCATGATGTACTTGTGCGTAAACCAGGCAACAAATTCCCAGAAGAGAAACGTACCGACGGTGATGAGGCTGCAGACCAGGATGGTGGTGACAGAAAGGTCGTTCATGACTTGCTAAAGTAGGTTCGCAGCACCGTAAACCGGTAGTCAAAAATACGGTTTACTTCACGCTCCACAAAAAGCCAGTGCGCCAGCCGCCCCAGTGGGCCCAGTGGAAGGCTGTACTCGACCAGGTCGGTCATTTCCACGCCGCCGTCGACTTCGCGGAAGGTGTGCGTGTGCCGCCAAAGCGCATAGGGACCCCGCCGCTGCTCGTCGGTGAATTGAGTGCCTTCATTTACGCCGGTAATTTCAGTCACCCACGTCAACCGCACCAGGGGAAGCACGGTGACTTTGTAGCGGATAATTTGGCCCTCGTACATTCTTTCGCCGCCGGACTGCGAGAGAATCTGAAAATTCATGTGCGAAGGCGTGATTTTTCCCAGGTTCTTCGGACTGGAAAAGAACTCCCACGCTTCTTTCGGGGAAATGGGCAGGGATTGAACCCTATGCAGGCGATACACGGTCATCACCTTCCTAAACACGGACAACCGATGAATGTTTTCTAGGAGAGGGCTTCCTGGTAGTATTTCATCACCCGTTCGCGGGCCAAGGCGTGATCCACGATGGGCACAGGATAGCCCGGGGTTCCGTACTCGGGAACCCATTTCCGTACATAGGCCCCATCCGGGTCGAACTTGGCTGCCTGGAGGTAGGGATTGAACACACGGAAGTAAGGTGCAGCGTCACAACCGCTGCCGGCAGCCCACTGCCATCCGCCGTTGTTGGCGGCGAGGTCGAAGTCTAGGAGCTTTTTCGCAAAGTATGCTTCACCCCAGCGCCAGTCGATGAGAAGGTGCTTGGTCAGGAAACTGGCTACGATCATGCGGGTACGGTTGTGCATGAACCCGGTCGTGTTGAGTTCCCGCATGCCGGCATCGACGATGGGATAGCCGGTTCTGCCTTCGCACCAGGCGCGGAATTCCTCCGGGTCGTTGCGCCAGGCAATGCGGTCGTAGGCCGGCTTGAATGCCCGGGTGGCGGCGTGTGGAAAGTGCCAGAGGATCATGTGGTAGAACTCACGCCAGATCAATTCGTTCAGCCAGATGCCGCTCTTTTCCCGGGCGATGGCCACCAACTTTCGGATGCTCACCGTTCCGAAGCGCAGGTGCACACCCAGGCGCGTGGTGCTGGCGATCGCCGGCAGGTCGCGGCGCTCGGCGTAGTGGGCGATGATGGAAAGCGGAACCTTGCGTTCGGGAAAATCGAGGGTGCTTTGGGTAAACCCGATCTCCCTCAGTGCGGAGAACGGAGCCGGGTCACACTGCTTAAGGTGATGGAGTAGTTCTTTCGACCGAAAGGGTTGGATGGCTGCTTCGGTAAAGACTTCCTTCCATTTCTTGCTGTAGGGGGTAAAAACGGTGTAGGGTTTGCCGTCCGGTTTGAGGACTTCGTCTTTCTCAAAGACCACGATGTCCTTGAAGGAGTGAAATTCTATGCCGTTGGCTTCCAGGATTTTTCTTACCTCCGCATCTCGCGCGTTGCCGTAAGGCTCATAGTCGTGGTTGGTGTATACGGCCCGGGGTGCCAGCGACTGAAAGATTTCAACGGGCCTTCCATGAAAGACGAGTAGGGTAGAACCTGCTGCCTGCAGGTCGTCGTGTAGCTTACCCAGTGTGTCATGAATAAACGTTACCCGGGCATCCGAGGGGTCGTCGAGGTGACCCAGGATTTCAGTGTCAAAGATGAAGATGGGAAGTACGTCGCCCTTTTCCTTCAGGGCATGGTATAAACCAACGTTGTCTTCCAGCCGGAGGTCGCGGCGGAACCAGAAGAGGGTAGTAGAGCGATCAACCCACTTTGACGCCGTGGGGCTGCTGGAGCTCAATTTCTTTTTCCAGGTTTTCGATTTCTACCATCTTCTCGGCGTACAGGCGCAGGTTGCCCAACCGCTGGGTATGCATGGCCTCCTCCAGCAACCGATTGCGCTTTTTTTGGAGGTCCTTTAGGGAGTTTCTGGAGAATAATTTAAACATACCTCAAGAACGGCGAACATGGCAAAATGTTCACATCGACAGCACCTTTTTCTTCATTCAGAAGGTTGCCCGGCACCGGTTACATGGAAAGCGACCCTTTGCGAAAATCAGAGGGTTGAAGGATGGCATTAATCAGGTAGGGCACACCCTTTCGGATGGAATCCTGGCCTTCTTTCCAGGCCTCGATAAACTCCGCCAGGGTGGTGACGCGCCGGCCCTTGCCACCAAAAGCGATGGCCACTTTTTCATAGTCGGAATGCGCCAGCACCGTGCCGCAATCGTCTTTGAGAATGTCAATTTGGTCGCGGGCTATCTGTGACCAACTGGCGTCGTTGCCGATGATGGCGATGACCGGAAGCTTGTGGCGAACAAAGGTGTCGAACTCGGCCAGGCTGTAGGCGGCACTGCCGTCGCCATAAATCAGAACCACGTCGTGATCCGGCCGGCACAACTTGGCGCCGAGCGCAAAACCGCCCCCAATGCCGAGCGTCCCAAATACACCCGGGTCGAGCCACGTGAGAGGTGCCCGGGGACGAAGGATGTACGAGGCTGTTCCTACAAAATCGCCACCGTCGGCGACCAACACGGACTTTTCGTCAAGATGTTTTTCAAGCTCAAGAAACAGGGCAACAGGATGCAATCCCGTAGCATCGCTGGCTGTTGTGCGTATGGATGTTTCGCGTGAGTCCTCGCGGCCTTGCAAAGTCTTCTTCCACGGCTCCCAGGTGTTGGAGCTGTCGCCGGCATGTTTGGATAACTCAACGAAGAACAAAAGCGGGTCGGCATGGACAGCGAGTGTGGGCTTCCGGTTCTTCAGCAGGTCTTCCTTGCTGCGGTTGATGGAGATTAGCTGCGCTTTCGAACTGATGTGTCTGCCGTACTCCAGCCGGAAATCGCAGGGGACGCCGGCGAGGATCACCAGGTCGGCTTCGCGAAGGGCTTCTTTGCGATGATGCCGGCACTGAAGCGGGTTGCCTTTGCCCAGCAGCCCGCGTGCCATCCCGGAAAGGTAGACGGGAATACCAAGACGCTGGAGGCTCTCGGCGAATGAGGCGGCTTCAGCTGGCTTCATCATCGCGCCACTGCCAGTCACCACCACAGGCTTGGTTGAGGCTTTGATCAGGCGAAGTGCCTCAGTCACCTGCGATGATCGGTGCGCGGGTACACGGGGAGTCGGAAGTGCAAGCGAGGAAGTATCCCCAGCACGGAAAACCTTGTTCAGATGCCGCTGGATGTACCACGCCGTTATGCGTTGCGGAATCGTAGTGGCGTTCTGTATCGTTTTCTCAAACCCGGCACGCACAACCTGTTCATCATAAAGAAGATCAAGGGGTAGTTCGACGAAGACCGGGCCCGGCACTCCGTCGCGTGCGATTTGGAAGGCCTCCTTTAGCGTGGGATAAATATTTCCCACAGAG
>JAYRXB010000314.1:0-2311 GCA_041917735.1 Cyclobacteriaceae bacterium | reverse complement strand
TCCCTCAATGAGGGCTACAATGCCTGTGCCTGCAATGCCTTCTATGGGCGTAATCCCAATCTCACGCAGTGTGTTTGCGACAAATGCGGCCGTGTTCGTTTCCTGGTACGAGAGTTCCGGGTGCGCATGGAGGTGACGCCGCCAACGGACAACTTCCGGGGCAAGGGCCAACGATTGCTTTCGCACCGATTCAAGGAGTGACATCAACGCACGAGTATTTTTTCCGGCACCAGGATGGCATTCGGAAAACTACTTTTCAGGCGTACGAGATCTTTTTGAGCTTCCAGCCGGGAATAGTAGTTGCCAAAGCGAACCCGAAATTTAGGCTGCGTATACTCCAGCGAACCGTTCAGCCCCACTTCGGTCATTTTCTTCTTCGCATTCATCGCTTCCTCGCGATTCTGCCCGGAATAGATTTGGATGGTATAACCTTCAATGAACTTGCGCGTGATGTTGAACCGATTGATGCTGTCCAGCACATCGTCAACCTTCTCATTTACATTGGCTGTGGCAGCGACAAAGTGCTTTTCACCCAGCTTTTCCCGCTGTGCCACGGAGTCAATGGGCTCAGCAAGTTTGGGACGAAGCGAGTAGAGGTCTTCGTGATAGTAAGGCCTGGATTTCTGGCCGTAGGAAACCAGGGTAAACACCAGGATAACAACGAGTGTAAACGACAAGCGAACCCCGGCAAGGGAGAAAACTAAGCCACAGTGTGAAGCCTCTTGGCGCATCGCTATTGTTCAATGACGATGCACCGCCCGGCGGCCACATCGTCTTCTACTTTCTTATACTTTACATCCTTGAGCACTCGCCCATCCGGATACTGCACCGTCACTTTGTCGTTACGTCCGGCAAGGCGCTCCGATTTTACCGGGGCCACCTTTTGTTCCGGCTCCCGCTGGGGTGCCGGTTGGCTATTGCCACCGCCCTGCAACAACGATCGTGATTCATCCTTCTGCTCACTGTACCGCTGACGCTTCTGGGTACGCGCTTCCTGGACCTGGTCTTGCTCCTGGATGGGTATCTCAGCCTTCATCAGGAAAGATACGGTCTCTTCGTTGACACGCGCAATAAAACGTTTGAATGCCTCGAAGCCCTCAAACTTATAAATGAGCAGCGGATCCTTCTGTTCATATACAGCGTTTTGAACGCTCTGCTTCAGGTCGTCCATATCCCGGAGATGCTCTTTCCATTGTTGGTCGATGATGGCGAGTGTGATCATCTTTTCCATCGCCCGAATCAGTTCTCCGTTGTTGGATTCAATGCATTTCTTGAGCGGTGCGGCAACGCCGATTTGTTTGGACCCATCGCTGAACGGAACCAGTACGTTTTCGATGGTGGCGCCACGGGTATGGTTGATCTCCTGCAGGATGGGGAAAGCTTTCTGTGCGACCATTTTGTTCTTCGAATCGTAATGAGCAAGGGCCTGGGCATAGAGCCGTTCGGCAATCACCGCTGGTTCCAGGCGACCAAACTCATCCTCGTTCAGTTCAAAATCCAGGCCAAGCGTGGTAAGGACGCTCATTCGGAGATTTTCCAGCGATTCTGCGGCCTTGGCATTGGTCACGATGTCGTCGCAGGTGTCGTAAAGCATGTTCAGAATGTCGAGCTGGAGACGCTCGCCATACAAGGCATTGCGACGTCGGCGATAGATAACGTCACGCTGGGAGTTCATCACGTTGTCGTATTCCAACAGGCGCTTCCGGATACCAAAGTTGTTCTCTTCGACTTTCTTCTGGGCGCGCTCGATGGAACTGGTCACCATGGAATGGGAGATAACTTCCCCCTCCTTCAACCCAAGGCGGTCCATGATGCGAGCGATCCGCTCGGGCATAAACAGACGCATCAGATTGTCTTCGAGCGACACATAGAACTTCGAGGTACCCGGATCGCCCTGGCGCCCGGAGCGACCGCGCAGCTGCCGGTCAACCCGGCGCGATTCGTGGCGTTCGGTGCCCAGGATGGCCAGTCCGCCGGCAGCCCGCGATTCGGGAGTAAGCTTAATGTCTGTTCCGCGGCCGGCCATGTTGGTGGCTATGGTCACGGTTCCGGGTTTCCCGGCCTCCGCTACAATTTCAGCTTCACGCTGGTGCTGTTTAGCATTCAGCACGTTGTGCTTGATCTTGCGCAGCTGGAGCATGCGGCTGAGAAGTTCGGAAATCTCCACCGATGTTGTGCCGACCAGTACAGGCCTTCCGGCCTGGGTTAACGCCACAATTTCGTCGACCACGGCGTTGAATTTCTCGCGCATGGTTTTATACACGAGATCATCCATGTCCTTGCGCGTCACCGGCTTGTTGGTGGGGATCAC
>JAYRXB010000313.1:0-1792 GCA_041917735.1 Cyclobacteriaceae bacterium | reverse complement strand
TTGGCCTTCGCTTACCCGGTTTCTTCGGAACCGCAAGTGAAGGGCCACTTGCAGGACCTGCGGAAGAAGTTCTTTGATGCGCGCCACCAGGGATATGCCTACATCCTGGGTGCTGATCAGGACCGGTTCCGCGCATTTGACGACGGCGAGCCCAACCACAGTACGGGCGACCCAATCCTGGGTCAGATCAGGTCACGGAAACTGACAAATGTTCTTGTGGTGGTCGTTCGATACTTTGGAGGCACGAAGCTGGGTGTCAGTGGGCTGATTCAAGCCTACCGGACGGCGGCGGCCGAGGCGTTAACTCGCGCCGTTATCGTGGAGAATGAAGTCACACTTTCGATGAGGCTTGCATTTGCTTTCGACTCGACACCCGTTGTCATGAAGCTCATCAAGGATTATGAGTTGGTCGTCCGGGCACAGGAGTTTACACATGAAACTTCATTGACGGTGGAGGTGCCACTCCGGTCAAGAGAATCGGTGGAGTCCAAACTCCATTTACTCCGCGCTACAGGGTCGTCGATCCAGTGGACGGCATTGGACCCGAAAGATCTGGGCTGACCGCATTTGCCCGTAGTGTGGCACGGGAATTTGTCAGTTATTCTTAATTTGTAAGGTTTTCTCCCATGTCCAAGCGTAGCCCGGCCGTATTCTTCATCTTCATCACGTTGCTGATCGACGTGACGGGCTTTGGAATCATCATCCCGGTCATGCCCAAGCTCGTTCTGTCCTTGCTGGGCGAAGGAGCAACCCTAAGCCTGGCAGCCACGTATGGTGGCTGGCTGATTTCATCCTATGCCATCACCCAATTCTTTTGTGCCCCCATTGTTGGTGGATTGAGCGATCGTTTCGGCAGGCGTCCGGTGTTGCTGGGTTCCCTGTTCGGTTTTGCCGTCGACTACCTGTTTCTTGTGTTTGCTCCCAGCATCGGTTGGCTCTTTATCGGGCGTATTGTGGCCGGGGCCATGGGCGCCAGTTTCACCACGGCCGGCGCATACATCGCGGATATCAGTACGCCGGAAAACCGCGCGCAGAATTTTGGCGTAGTTGGTGCGGCTTTCGGGCTGGGGTTCATCATTGGCCCTTCCATCGGCGGTTTACTGGGCGACTATGGCGACCGGGTTCCCTTCATGGTGGCTGGCAGCCTGACGTTGCTGAACTGGCTGTACGGTTATTTCATTCTTCCCGAATCGCTGAAGCCGGAGAATCGACGAAAGTTTGAGTGGAAACGCGCCAACCCGGTGGGTACGCTGGTGAGTTTGTGGAAGTACCCGGTCATTGCCAACATGCTGATCGCCTTGACATTTGTGTACATCGCCGTTCACGCCGTGCAAAGCAATTGGTCGTATTATACCATGGAGAAGTTCGGGTGGACAGCTAAAAACATCGGGATCTCGCTGGCGGTGATCGGGTTTGCCTTTGCCCTGGTTCAGGGTGTGCTCATTCGGCGGATTATTCCTGCGTTGGGTCAGATCCGCAGCGTTTACTTCGGACTTGGATTTTATGCGCTCGGTTTCCTGCTCTATGCCTTTTCCACGGAGGGTTGGATGATGTATGCGTTCACCCTGGTATACTGCATGGGTGGAATTGCCGGGCCTGCGATGCAAGGCGTCATGTCGGGTACTGTGCCGCCGAACGCGCAAGGTGAATTGCAGGGTGGGTTTACAAGTTTGATGAGCCTTACGTCCATCTTTGGGCCACCGTTGATGAACAACTTGTTTTCTTTTTTCACCCGACCCGATGGACCGTACTACTTTCCCGGTGCAGCGATGCTCCTGGGAGCCGTATTGAC
>JAYRXB010000312.1:0-5348 GCA_041917735.1 Cyclobacteriaceae bacterium | reverse complement strand
GGCCGGCGTTCAGTTTTTCACCCGGTCCCCGCACGCCATGCTGTTCACCTGGGTGACCGCCGAACTTCTTCAGGAATCGCGCGTCGACTGGTTCCTGCTTTCCCGTTGGGAGCCGCCGTTGTCGCACACCTTGAACCTCTTTGCGCAACTGGAACTTCTGTCGGTGCTTGACCCCCACGGCACCTGGTCATTTACTCAGCGTGCTCGTCTTGGACTGGGGTTTCCGCTTCGCTGGCAAGCCGGCGCGGGGCTTGATCTCGGCCAGGTCGGCAAGGAAACTTTTACTACTTCCTCCAATGTTGGCCTATTCATCCGAAAAGAATTTTAATCCATGATCAACCACACCTTTTCCAAAACCCGTGTCGAAGCCTTCAGCGACGGCGTATTTGCCATCATCATTACCCTGCTTGTGCTCGAAATCAAAGTGCCGCACGTGGAGCACCATGATTCCGTGCCTGACTTGCTTCACAGCCTGCTGGGATTGACCCCGAAGCTTGTCAGCTGGGTCATCAGTTTTCTCATCGTGTGTGTCATTTGGGTGAACCATCACCGGGTACTGGAATCAATAAAGGCCGTTGACAATCCGCTGTTGTGGCTCAACGCGAACCTGCTACTCTGGTGCTCATTCATTCCATTTCCCACCGCGCTGATGGGCGACTACGTTCACAATCCTCTGGCTGTTTTCTTTTTCGGGATAGTAATGTCTTTTGGAGCCCTTGGCTTCACGTTTATCCGGATGTACCTGAAGAAGCATCCGGAGTTACTTCAGGTACCTACTGCACCCGGGCTTCACAGCCGTCAAGTGACGCGCAGCTTTCTCTTTGGGCCGGCGTTGTACTGGGCCGGCGCCTTGTTTGCGTGGGTGAGCCCGGTGACTTCGCTGGTGATCTATTTTCTCATCCCGGTTTACTTCATCTTTCCGACTCCCGCCCGAAAAAACCCCGATGCCGCAGAAGCAAATCAATAAATCAACGGATTGCTTAATTTGAAACAACAGAAAACCCTCAAGACATGAACATTGCAATAATAGGATCGGGCAACGTAGGCGGCGCCCTGGCGCAGGGCCTCGTGCAAGCCGGTCATACAGTTCGATTTGGTGTCCGGGATGCCGGGTCAGCCAAGAGCCGGAAAGCGGAGGCATCAGTCTCCATTCCATTGCTGACAGTCCGCGACGCCTGCCAGGATGCCGAAGTGATCATCATCACGACGCCGCCGGAAGCCGTGTAAGATTTGGTGTCTGTGATGGGTGATGTTCGCAACAAGGTGATTATTGATGCCACGAACTCGGTGCGTACGCGACCCGAAGCTTTCCCGACGGCATTTCATGCCCTGAAAGCCTTGACTGGCTCGGAGGCAGTGGTCAAGTGCTTCAATTCGACCGGGTTTGAAAACATGCTTGACCCTGTGTACCCTGGCTTTGGTGGGATTGATATGTTTTGCGCGGGCAACGACAAGCAAGCCAAAGCGGTCGCTACGAAACTGGCCAAAGACATCGGTTTTGGTGCCTGTTGGGATTTTGGGGGCGATGACAAGGTGGAATTGCTGGAAAAACTCGCCCTGAGTTGGATCAATTTGGCCATTATGCAGGGCGCTGGCAGAAATACTGCGTTTAAGGTGATTCAGCGCTAGTTGCCCGGTTGTACGGTTGTTGCGGGGTACGTCCATCGGAAAAAAATACCTATTTATCCTCTAAAAACGGCGTTCTGCCGACCCGTGATGCACGTCATGGAGAGGCCGGTTTCCAGGCAGTTACTTTGGCACAGTATCTGGAGTTAATCTCATGGTGACAAAACTCCTCCTTGCCGCCCTTGCTGTTGTGGTTGCCACCGGCGTCTACTTCTACATAAACAAACCCCATCGGTCTGTTCGTGATGAAGAAGCCGTGCGTATTTCTGCCGATTCCCTGTTCCAGGCATTTGCCTCCAACGAGGCGGATGCCAATTCGAAGTATCTCAATAAAGTCATCCTCGTAGCCGGAACGGTCGCATCGGTAGAAACGAATACTGAAGGCAACACTGTTATTGTATTGGAGACCGGCGACCTGATGTTCGGAGTGAATTGCACGCTGACCGAACCGGCCAGCCCTGCCGTCGGACAGAAGGTTGTGCTGAGAGGAATATGCACGGGCTACCTCGCCGACGTGATCATCACGCAAGCTATCCTGGAAAGACCATGAAGAAGGATCTCTCAATTGTCTATGCGCTGAAATCCAGCAGCCTGCTTATCCTCGTATTGTATGCATGCGTTCATGATCCTTTTCCCGCCATCGCCCCGCCCGTCGTTGTAAATCCGGGCGACGGATATGGAGGTGCAGACTGCAAGTATGTCGGCGTCTGTTTTGAAAGCAGCGTGCTGCCAATTTTCCAGTCTTCCTGCGCGAAGAGCGGATGTCACGATGCGGCCACCGGCAACGACTACAACCTGACCACCTACGAGAACATCATGAAGAAGGGTATTGTGCCGTTTAGCGCCGGGTCAAGCAAGCTGTATACCGTTACCGGACTGGCCCCGGACGATGTGATGCCTCCTCCTCCCAATTTGGCCCTGACCAAGGCACAACGTGATTCCATTGCCAAATGGATCAACGAGGGAGCAAAGAACACCGTCAAGTGCAATTGTTCGTGCGATACCACACAGTTCGCTTTTGCGGCAACGATCAATCCGTTAATCTCCACCTACTGTGTAAGTTGTCATAATCCATCGTATCCCGGAGGCGGCATCCTGCTCAATACCTATCCCGGTGTGCAGGCCATTGCCCTGAACGGAAAGCTGATGGCCAGCATCAAACACACGGGTCCATTTCCAATGCCCAAGGGCGGAAAGCTCTCCGATTGCCAGATTACCCAAATCAACAAGTGGGTGGTTGGGGGCGCACTTAACAACTGACCATCATGCGACTCCGGTTGACATTAATTTTGGTCTCTCTCCTGGCGGGTTCCTGTTACTACGACAAGGAGGCCATCCTGTACCCGGAAACCAATTGCATTCCGCCTGCCTCACCCTCGTACCAGGCTGACATCGTTCCCGTAATGAATCAGTATTGCGTCTCCTGCCATACAGGCGCTTTCGCGTCCGCAGGGGTTAAACTGGACTCCTACACGGAGGTGATGAAACACGTAACCAACGGTCAGCTCATCGGCACCGTTACCTGGGCATCAGGCTATTCGCCCATGCCGAAGAACGGCAACAAGCTCTCCTCGTGCAACATCGGCAAGATTCAGGCCTGGATCGCTGCCGGATCACCGAACAACTAATGCATCAAACATGAAAAACACACTTGTCACACTCCTCGTACTCGTCAGCCTGATGGCCCGATCACAGGATATGTACATGACCCGCAACGGGAAAATCAGCTTCTTCTCCCGCACACCCATGGAAAACATAGACGCCACGAACAACGAAGTACTGAGCGTAGTCGATTTGCAAAAGGGAGATATGGCGTTCGCGGTCCTCATCAACGGATTTCGCTTTGAGAAAGCGCTCATGGAAGAACACTTCAATGAGAATTACATGGAGTCCACCAAGTATCCGAAAGCCACCTTCAATGGCAAGTTCAGTCCAACGGCTGACATTCAATCCAAGAAAGAGGGCACGTTTGCCATCCAGGTTGAAGGCGACCTCACTATTCATGGTGTAACCCACAAGACCCGGGTTTCCGGTGAACTTACCTTCCAGGCAGGCAAACTATCCAGCCATTCTTCCTTCACGTTGACGATCAAAGACTTCAACATAGCCATTCCCGGCGTAGTGGCCGAGAAGATTGCAGAGACCATCGCCGTGACGGTGGATTGCCAATATCAGCCTAAGGATAAGTAATATGCCTCGCCTTTACTTGCTGGCGATTCTTCTCCTGTTATCCGGGTTACGGCAGTCTGCTGCGCAGGACTTGCTCGACATTCTGAATGAAGAGTTGAAGAAGGAAGAAAAGCCGGAATACACTACGGCGACCTTCAAGGCCACACGACTGATTAACGGGCACAGCATCGAAACGCTGGCCGGGGGTGTATTGGATGTCCGGATCTCCCACCGGTTCGGCTACCTGAACGCCGGCATCGAAGAGTTCTTTGGTCTTGACCAGGCAACCACCCGGCTGGCCTTGGAATACGGTGTGACCAACCAACTCATGGTCGGCCTCGGGCGAAGTTCGTGGCAAAAAGAAGTGGATGGCTTTGTCAAGTACAAGCTATTGCGACAGCAGCGCACGGGTATGCCAGTCACTGTCACCTTGCTTACCGCGATGTCTATGAAAACGATTCCCTATGAAGATCCTAACCGGGAGAACTACTTCTCCTCACGGTTGTACTATACCTTCCAGGGGTTGATCGCCCGCAAGTTCACCGAATCGTTGTCCCTTCAACTCATGCCTTCGCTGGTGCATTACAACCTTGCGCCGGCACCCAACACGAATAACGATGTAATCTCGCTCGGTGTGGGAGGCCGCCTGAAGCTAACCAAGCGCGTCAGTCTCAATACAGAATATTACTATCAGCTGCCCTCGACCCAATACCCCGGAACGACGAACGCGTTCGGGATTGGATTTGATGTGGAAACCGGGGGGCATGTCTTTCAGCTCTACTTCACCAACTCGACCGGAATGACGGAACGGACCTTCATTTCAGAGACGACGGGAAACTTCTTCCAGGGCGATATTCATTTCGGGTTCCACCTCTCCCGGGTGTTCACCCTGAGGGATCCCAGGAAGAAAGGATAACATTACTCCGTAACCTGCCTGGGACTATTCGTTGCGAAGCGCCTTCACCGGATTCGACGATGCGGCTTTCATAGACCGCGCGCTCAACGTGGCTCCTGCTACCAGAACTACCGTGGCAGTTGCCAGAATGAAACTTACAGGATTGAGTTCCATGTGGTAGGCAAATCCCGCCAGCCATTGGTTCAGGAGGTAGTATCCGACCGGTAATGCCACCAGGGCCGCGGCCAGGATTAGCAGGACAAATTCCCGCGTCAACAAAGCGACAATGTTGCGCACCGAAGCACCGAGCACTTTCCGGATACCGATTTCCTTGGTGCGGCATTCCACAGCGAAGGAAACCAGTGCAAGGAGGCCAAGGCACGCGATGACCAGGGATAGTCCTGAGAAAACCAGCACAAGAGTAGACAACCGTCGCTCCGAGGAATACTGTCTATTTAGAGCCTCGTCTGCAAACGAGGAGTCCAGGAGGGTGTTGGGAAAATGCTTCCTCCAAACTTCTTCCACCCGGGCCCGAAGCATCCCCACATCACCATCCAGCTGAATACCGATTTGGGAAAAATTCTGTCGTAGCAGGTAAAGGCAGGTGGGCTCGATCTTGTGCTGAAGGGAGTGGTAATGAAAATCCCGAATCACTCCG
>JAYRXB010000311.1:0-15527 GCA_041917735.1 Cyclobacteriaceae bacterium | reverse complement strand
CAGGAAGCCCTCAACCGCTGGTGGCCGCCGATGATGCACTTCTTCGGACCGTCGGACAAGATTTCGGTGCACACGGAAGTGCTCATGTCCTGGAAGGTCAAGATGGGAACGAACGACGACATGCGAAACCAGTTCCTGGACATGTATGTACCAAAGATTCTCGAACTGGGCTTCACCATCCCGGATCCTAAACTCAAGAAGAACCCGGAGACGGGCCGGTGGGACTATACCGAACCGGATTGGGAAGAATTTAAGCGCGTGATCAATGGGGACGGACCGTGCAACAAAGAACGACTCGAAGTCCGGCGCATTGCCGAAGAACGCGGACGCTGGGTGCGCGAGGCACTGAAGTCACCCAAGACAGCCTATGTAACCCCGTTGGCATAACTTCATCGTGCCAGGGTACAAGGGTAGAACTGAGTAACAGGAGTAGAAATGAAATCGCTTGATCCGAGAGTAAATCGTTTGCCGGTGCCGGGCACCCCGGGTCAGATTGTGCCCAAAGCGCCACTTGATCAGTTTGGATCGTTTGAGGTCTTCGTCCAACCCAAAGAAGGGAAACCTTTTCAACACGAAGGCATCGTGCACGCCCCTAACCTGGAGATGGCCTATGTGCTGGCGAAAGAAGCCTTCACCCGGCGCTTCAGCTGCACTTCCTTATACGTCACAGACACACGGGAGGTGTTCGTGAGCCCCCTCACCGAAGCCGACCAGAATGCCTATGACCGGATCGGCGAGTCTTCTTCCGGCACAACCCCGGAGCCCTACGAGATTTACCACCTTCCGCGACGCGGAAAGCAGCATGTTCACGCCGGCACCGTGAACGCCGGCAGCCCGCAGGAGGCCATGTGGGTAGCCCGACAGTCGTTGAATACCAATCAGGTCTTTAATGTATGGGCCGTGCGCAGCGCTGCCATCCGCCGCACGAAGGCCGAGGAGGCCATCCTGTGGAACACGCTTCCCGACAAGAAATTTCGCGACGCCTCCGATTACAAGGGCGGTGATAAACTCAAGGAATTCCTCGAACGACGTAACGCATGAACACCCTCGCGCTTAAGGAACTGCTCTACAAAATGGCCGACGACCTCCTGATCATCGGTCACCGCAACTCGGAATGGACGGGCATGGGTCCGCTGCTGGAAGAAGACATCGCCTTCTCATCGATGGCGCAGGACAAAATCGGGCAAAGCCACGCGTTGTTCCAGATGCTGCACCAACTCGGCGAGCAGGCTCCGGACACCGTCGCCTTCACCCGCAATGCCGAACAGTTTCACAACTGCGTGATGGTGGAGCTGCCGAACCAGGAATACGACTTCAGCCTGATCCGTCATTTCCTTTTCGACACGGCCGATGCCTTGCGCTGGGAGATGCTGACGCGTTCAACCCACGAGCCCCTGGCTCAACTCGCGCGCAAAATTCAGGGTGAGCTGCGTTACCATACGCTGCACGCCAACACATGGGTGAAGCAACTGGGTTCGGCCACGGAAGAAAGTATCGGCCGCCTTCAGCATTCGCTGGATGTGGCCCTCCCCTACGCCCTGGGTATGTTTGAACCGTCGCCCTTCGAACAAGCCCTCCTTGACGACAAAATCTTCGAAGGAGAGAAGGCTTTGCACACCGCCTGGCAGCAACGCGTCGAGCACGTGCTGTCCTCCACCGCACTCCGGGTTCCCGATTGGAAAATCATCAGCCCGGTACTTGGCGGCCGATTGGGGAAACACAGTGAACACCTGCAGCCGATGCTGGATGAAATGAGTGAGGTGTTCCGCCTGGACCCCACTGCCGAGTGGTAGTGCCTATCGCGTAATCGCGAGACGACCGCTTTCTACAAACACCTTTCCTTCCACCGTCACCGTAAACCGGTAGAGGTATATGCCGGGAGGCAGCAATTGACCCGTCACGTCGGCAGCCCGAATGGAAATGTCATTGGTCCCCACGTGCAGTGCGGGCAGCGAACCCGGCTCAAAGCGCTGAACCGGCTGCCCCGTAGTCGAAAAGACTTCCAGCTGAAACTCGTCCGGGATTGTACTGGCCACGAATAACCGGAAATTGAATTGCTCCGACGAAGGATTGGGGTAGACAGACTTCACTACAAACTCATCCTCTTCCTGCACAACAAACGACACTTCGTAGGGGGCTATACCGCTCACGTTGCCGCTCGCATCCGCTGCCTCCACGCGCAGCAGATACTCGCCAATCGAAAGCTGATCCGGGCGGTAGGTAACGGAGAATGGCTCCGACGATGTGGCCGCCACCCAGGTTACCTCAGGGCTCGAAAACGTAATCCGACGAAAAGAACACTGCACTCCCGACTCGCACAATTTCCGGATGTACACGTTGACTCCGGTCGTGTCAGCCTTCAGGAGAAAAGGATTTCCGTCGATGACCCTCGCGAGTATCTCCGGTGTGGCCGAAACCACATCGCCGTTGATCACGCGGCGGCCGTCGATGGTGACCTCCAGTACCGGTCCCGTTTCGTCGGCATTAACGTCCAGGTGTTCATACAGCGGGATCAGGTTGTTGTCGTAGTATACTTCCGGGTACTCCCGTGGATTTGCATACACGGTAACATCGTTGAGCCCGCCCTTACCGCGGGTATCTACCGACACCTCAAAATAGGTTGTATCTCCCGGGGCCGGCGGCGCAATCCTGAATTCACGACGGTCAAGCTGGCGGCTCGACCGGCTAAACACGTCTGTCCGAACTGTAAGCGAGTCGGGAAAAGACTGGCCGCTGATGTTCACGAACCCATAGGTTCCCTTCCACACCTCCCCTTCTTCCAGTTGCTTCGGTTCCAGGCTGCCTTTAAAAGTGAGCACACCCTCCGACGCTGGTGTATAGAAAACCAACCATTGCCGAAGCTGTGCAGGAGTCAGGCTTACCGAATCCACGAGGTGAATCGCCAGCCGAATGTAGGGATACGCTGCCGCGTCAATGTCATGGAGACTGATCTGGCCGGAGGATTCCGTCTTCAACTTCTGCTCAGTCCCTGCAAGTGTAACGCCGACGATGTCCACGGAAATGCTGTCTTCGGGATACACCTCCTTCAGCTGGGCGATTGTACTTCCCCAGGAAATTGCCGGTCCGATCTTTTCCGACACCAGGCTGCCGCTATGGTTCCTGCCGGTAACGGTTGTGCTGACCTCCAACGATTGAGCGTTGAGCGGAAGAGTTGTAGGGCGGTGGAGGAATGCTGCACCGGGCGATGCACCCTTCCGACCCCGGATGATAAACGGTTCGCCGGGCTGTACACCGTCGAGTTGATTGTTGCCTACTCCGAGTTGCGCCAGTGCTGACTTGATGGCCGGCGTCCACGATGCATAACCGGCATCACCAATGGAGAACAAAACGACCGAGTCTCCCGGCTTGACGTTGGCGACCCACTGTCCAATGCCGTCCAGCGACTGATCCATTTCGGCCACCGTAAAGCTGTTGATCAACTGCGGTTCCCGGCCGCACGTGCGGGGATCAAACAGGCTGAACGGGATGCCCGCATAAAGTGCCGAGGATGTTTTGTCAAACGCCAGCAGGTTCAAGGTGTTGTTGCGGCACTGCTGGCCCTGCGTAGCAATGTTGAACTCCTCGCCGTTGACCAGGACCGATACGCCCGCAGGTGAGTTGGCATTTGCACTTCCATACGTGGTTACTTCCAGTTCGGTGGACGTAGGCAGGAACTCCAGCCGCTTGAAGGTTTGGTTCCAGCGCACCCCCAACGTATCGCTGTTGACATATTGCGGAAATTTCAGCTGCGCCCAGCCTGCAGGTCCGTTTTGGATCCTGGTAAACGAGGAAGTCGTCCATTCCGTACTCTCACCTGGCAAGGGGCTCGCCAGTTTCGTACGCCAATAGTAGGCCAACGAATCGGTGGGCAGCAACGCCATTGACTTGCGGACAAGTCCTTTCCCGGAGAGTGTCACCCGGCTCAGGTATGGGCTGCCAAACGTGGAGGCCGTATCTACTTCCAGCACAAAAGCACGGTCAGCGGAGGTGAGGTCCGAATGCTGGAATGACAACTCGACGGAGGAGCTGCTGACCAGGGCATACGGCGACGGAAATACATTCTTTGGCCCGTTGCTGGCAATAAAGTAGTTGATGGCCGCCGTGTTGTTTGTTTCCGACAATTCGCTGATCTCCTGATCGGGATCCAGCATCACGGTAAACAGGTTTGTTCCACCGCCGATCTCACCGGGAGATTTTCGGATAACCAGCCGCAGGACCTCCGTGTATAGAACGGGTGCATAAACGGAGTCATAGTCGATGATCGCCCCGTCGCCGGTCGTTCGACGAACGCGCAAGTGAAAGGGGCCCGGCTGTGACCGGCCGAAATTCCTGACCTTGACTTCAATGGCGAAAGAATCAGATTGGGCGGTTACCGGTCCACCATCAAAGGACACGAGGGAAATCGCGCCGGCATTGACTTCGAAGTCGGGCTTGGCGGCGCCGAACAGCGAGACAGCGGGGTCTCCCAGCAGCATCATTTGCTGAACCTGGGAAACTGAAAGCATGGAGCTACCGTAGGCCAGCAAGTAGCGACGCGCCGTTTCCCGCTGCACTTCGCCCACGCCCTTGTGAATAAATGTGGAATCCCCGAAGGCGACTTCGTAAAAGAGTTCAGAATACTGGCGTAGCGCTCCCACGAATCCAAAGGAGCTGTGCGCAATGAAGGACTTCGCGCCTTTGCCCGGCGTGAGCATCCAGTCCTCACCGAAGGTAACGCGGTTGTCGAAAAAGCGGCCTGCGTTACATCCGTTGATCAGGAACCCCGGGTATTTCCCGGCATTTTGGTATCCCAATACCGGGTCACTGACATACCCGATGTCAATGTCGATGGTACCCGGGCCGGAGTGGCCGTAGAAGGTAATGAGGCTGAGGCCGTTGTTAACCTGATCCTTGATATTGATCAACTCAACATTCAGGGTCTGTTTCGACAGGGTCTGCACCTGGCCGCCCAGGTAATGATCTTCGGCAATGGCCTTGAAGCCATCCACGAAAGAACGGAACAGTTCAGGTTCGCCGGCACGAATTCCGCCGCTGAGGTGAAGGATATCCTTGCGCCACAGTGCACCAAAGCCCAGCGCCTCCGTCTCCTTGACTTTGTTCAGGTAGGCCGCCACCTGCACGGGCGTTGTTGCCGTAAGTCGTCCAATCGGTATCCCCGGCTCGAAGGAACTGCCGGAAAGTCCCGCGGTGAATGCCATGTCACTTGCAGGAACACCTGCGGAAGGTACAAGGTCGGGGAAATCGCCCGGGGCATGGACGGACTTTCGGTGATAACCCAGCGACACGTCCACGCCCTTCCCAATCAGGAAGACATGCTTTGGATCGCCCGCATCCATATAGCGGAGAAACTCAACGATGGCCAGCGGGGATGTTTCGCCAAAATTGAACTGGTTGTAAAGCTGATCCGTGGTAATCGTCAAGGTGTCGTAGCTGCCGCCGGCTGCCGTCGCCCGGTAACCTCCGTACGCCTTTACCGGGTCGGCATATCCCAGGGCAGGGAGCATGAGCGTAGGATGGGAGATGATCAGGTAATTGTGTGCAGCGGGAGAAATGGGCCGGAAGGTGACTTTCCGGAGCGGCGCCTGGCGAACCGTGTTGGTCAGGTACAAGGTGCGACCACCGGAAGTCTCGGGCACGACGGCCGTTAGCTTTCCTCCCTGTGGGACCGTTCCGATTACCCGCACATTATCCGGATCGGTGATGTCGAAGACACGTGTATTGGCGGCGGGATTGGTGATCTCCACATACGATTTTCCCGGCGTGCTGGGCGGCAGGTGCATCACTTTGCCGCTGGACGAACGCGCATCATACTTCTGGGGCATGCGCACGCGCAGGTATGAAACACTGAGTGCGTCACGGTTCGTGCCGACAACGATCTTCACACGCACGGTCATCTTTCCGTCAATTCCGATATCCGTCCAGGCCAGGGGCGCCTGGAGCACGGGGGTCTCATACCGGAAAAAACTCAGGGAGCCCAGCAGGCGGAGCGAGCCTGCATCCGGTCCTCCATAGACCTCCGCGTTGTGAAACAGATCGTTCCTCCCGGTAAGTTGAATCTCGAGCGTCGGCGAACCCACGAAGCTGACACCATCCAGCAAGTTTTCTACTACGATATCTTGTTGGCCCGTGCAGCCGGATGACAGGGTACAGATCGTGGGCCCGGTCCAGGCTTCTCCTTCCACGAAGGCGGTGGGTTGCGGGTCGGCGGGCAGGGAGAACTCCTGGGTGAATACCTGCAGTTCCTGGTGTTCATGAAAAACTTCCGGGGGAAGGCCCGTGCTGTTTACTTCAAAGAAATTCTCCATCCGCTTGCCCGGAACCGGCAAGGGGTTCCAGGTAAGAAAGTAGGCGGTCGTGTCGCTGTAGAGATTGTAGTACGGATGAGGCTGGGCCGCGGCGGGCTCGTAGAGGGCGGCATCCAACGTGCCATCGTTGCGCTGACCATAGAATTCGATGAAGTCGGCCGGATCAAAACTTGCGTCGGTCTGGCCCGAGACCAGGATGGCTTGCTCCTGCCCCCGATGATAGAGGTTGATGCGCCGGGGGTCAATGGACCCCAGGGGAACACCCGCGTTCTGGAGATCGGTATAGGTGAGGCGGTGAATACCCGTGGCCCCTACGCGCACCTTATAGTACGTCTGGCTGAAATTTATCCACGCATTCGGGGCCTGCGCCGCCCCCGGGATAGCGACCAGCGACGACAGGATCACCAGGCAGGAGCCGGCAAGGCCTCTAAAGTTCAAGTCTGTGACCCTCATCAAAGGCATTAATACGTGGTGCAGGTTCAATCGTAAATGGCCCAAATCAGCCAAAATTGAGGGCTTCGCAAAAATAGTCTAATTATTTTCAATAGTACTTGGCCATACATAGTACCTTTTGCGTATAACCACTCAGAACGTCAAAAAAACGTGGATGTATGAATCTTGAGAACACGCAGGTGCAGATGAGGAAGGGAATCCTGGAGTATTGCATCCTCCACATCATTTCCCGGGGGGAGGTCTACGCGTCCGACATGCTGGACGAGCTGACGGCCGCCCGCATGATTGTCGTAGAGGGGACCCTTTACCCCTTGCTTACCCGGCTGAAAAACGCGGGGTTGGTAGAGTATAAATGGGTTGAATCGAAGTCAGGCCCGCCACGGAAGTACTATACGCTTACCGATGCCGGCAACCGGTTCCTGGGTGGCTTGACAGAAACCTGGGACGAGCTGGTGCATTCCACCCGGCAGATCACGCAAAAATCAAAAACTACCATCTAGCACACCTATAGCCTCTTTTGATACGGATATGAAAAAGAACATCAGCATCAACATCAGCGGGATCATCTTCCACATCGAGGAAGACGGGTACGAAACCCTGCGCAAGTACCTCGATTCGGTTAACCGCTATTTTGCTTCCTTCGAAGACAGCGCCGAAATTCTGGCCGACATAGAAGGGCGCATTGCCGAGATATTCCTTGCCCGGCTCAATGAGGGTAAGCAGGTGATCACCGCGGAAGACGTTACCGCACTCATTTCCACCATGGGTAGCGTCAGCGACTTCAAGGCAGCCGAGGAAGACGATGCTACAGCGGGCGAACCTGCCAACGAATTTCGGCAACCGCATGCGCAGGCCTTTAGTCAGGCCAGGCCCACGGATACGCGCCGCCTGTTTCGCGACAAGAACCGCAAGGTCCTGGGCGGGGTGTGTGCCGGACTGGGCAACTACCTGAACCTCGACCCGGTGTGGCCTCGTGTGCTCTTTGCGCTCCTGGCACTTGGAACCGGCGTCTTCCTGCTCATCTACATCGTTATGTGGATTGTCATTCCGGAAGCCGAGATGGATGATACGTCCGTGAAGAAGATGTACCGCGATCCGGATCGCAAAGTGCTTGGCGGCGTCGCAGCCGGAATTGCCGCCTTCTTCAATGGCGACCTGGCCCTTGTACGCTTCCTCTTCGTCATCATGGCATTCCTTGGCTTTGGTATCGTGATGTACATCGTACTCTGGATCGTTCTTCCCGAGGCGCGCACCCTTACCGACAAAATGAAAATGCAGGGGGAGCCCGTAACCCTTTCCAACATTGAGTCATCCGTGAAGAAAGGAATGAACGAGCGCGACTCCGCCGAGGAGAGCCTGCTCACCCGCATCATCCTGTTCCCGTTCCGCGCCATCGGAGCCGTCTTTCAGTTGCTCGGTCCGATTTTCCGGACTGTCATGGAAGTACTGCGCGTAGCGATCGGAATCCTGGTGGCACTCATCGGCTTTGCACTGATCGTTGCCGTATTCATCGGGTTTGGCATGCTTGCCGGTTTGCTCAACGCCCCCGACTGGAGCTTGTTCTCCGACGGCTACCTGGCGGCTCCCAACATTCCGCTCAGTGCCATCCGCAACAGCCTGCCTACCTGGATGGTCATCGCCGCCTTCTTCACCGTGGTCATCCCTTCCCTGTTCGCCATCCTGCTCGGCAGTTCCATCATTGCCCGCCGCGTGGTATTCAATGCCACTACCGGATGGTCCCTTTTCGTAATCTTCTTCTTGTCAGTCGGTGTACTAAGCTTCACCCTGCCCCAGGTTATCTACGGATTCAAGGAAGAGGGTGAATACCGGACTGAGCAGACATTCGCGGTGACCCGGACTCCGTTTCTCAAAATCAACGAGACAGGCATGGATGACTACAACGTCACCTCGCTTTACCTCCGGGGTTATGAAGGAACAGAAATCCGCGTGGTCAAGCGCTTCCAGGCACAGGGATCCTCGCGCAAGCTCGCTGCCGAGAATGCCCAGACCGTCGACTACCAGGTGACACAGGCCGACAGCGTGCTGACTTTCGACTCGAACCTCACCTTCAAACCCGATGCAAAATTCCGTGCCCAGCGGCTGGATGTGGACATCTACATCCCCTATGGACAGACCGTGGTCATCGAAGCCGGGCTATGGCGGATCATCGACAACCACGACCGGTTCTTCTTCCGTCGTGACAACGAAACGCACAGCGTGAAAATCACCCGGGAAAGCTACGAGTGCCTCGATTGCCAGTCCTACAACCGCAGTGAGCCGCCCATGCGTCTCCAGGATCAGTTTGGCCTGGAAGGGTTTACCAGCGTGGACATCAAGGGGCTCGTGGATGTGCGCCTGGAGAAAGGGGAACAATACGCGGTCGAAATCAGCGGGCCTGAAAAGGAGCGCGACCGCTACGATGTGTACATCAGCGGCGAGACGCTGGTCATCGACTACGACGACAAGCGAAAGTACTTCTGGAAGCGTGACTTTATGGAAGAAAATGAAGTTCGCATCCGCGTCATCATGCCGGAACTGAAGGAACTGGATGTACGCGGCGCCGGGAAACTGGTCGTCCGCGGATTCGATGAAGATGATATGGACATTTCACTGACCGGCGCCGTCATGGGCACGGGCTACATTTCCGCCGACAAACTTCACGTGGAGCTTACCGGCGCCTCCTACCTGGACCTGGATGGAAACGGACGCTTCATGCAGGTCGACATCACCGGCGCTTCCGGGCTGCGGGCTTACGGGTATGAAGTAGCGCATTGCATCGTCGAGGCACACGGCGCTTCGCACGCGCGGGTAAACGTCTCCGAGACACTGGAGATCGACAAAGGCGTGGCCAGCAGCGTCTCCCACCGCGGGGAAGCTGAAGTCATTCGCCGGTAGGCGGGATTTGGCAGGAACTACGTAACTTCAAGGGATGGAACGTCAACGACTTCCGTCCCTTGATTTTTTCCGGGGCGCCACGGTAATGGCCATGATCCTGGTCAACAACCCCGGCAGTTGGGATCATGTGTATGCTCCCCTGCGGCATGCCGCGTGGAACGGATGCACACCCACCGACATGATCTTCCCGTTCTTCCTGTTTATCGTGGGGGTCTCCATCCATTTCGCTTACCGTGAAAAGAAAAGTGCTGGGCTCACCCGTACGACCTTGATCAAGATCACCCGTCGGACCATTATTATATTTCTGCTTGGACTGCTTCTCGCGTGGTTCACGTTGCCGCTGGGTCGCATGGTTGATTTGGATCGCCTTGCCACCTTGCGCATCCCCGGCGTGCTTCAGCGGATCAGTATCGTATTCTTTTTCTCATCCATTCTCTACTTAACCTCATCCTGGATTACACAACTGCGGCTTGGCGCGCTGTTGCTCCTGGCCTACTACCTGCTGATGGTCCTGGTACCCGTTCCAGGCGTTGGTCCCGCCAACCTCGACCCCGGAACAAACCTCGCCGCATGGTCGGATCGGCTGCTGCTCGACGGGCATTTGTGGTCACAATCCAAGACCTGGGACCCGGAGGGTGTGCTGAGCACCCTGCCGGCCATCGGAACCGGAATCGTAGGCATGTTAACCGGCCAACTGATGGACCGTGTTGAAAATACCTCAGAACGCGTTAGCTGGATGTTTTTCTTTGGAATGGTTCTTATAGCAGGTGGCTTGCTGTGGGATTTGGCCTTTCCCATCAATAAATCACTATGGACAAGCAGCTACGTACTGTACACTGGGGGATGGGCCATGCAGGCACTTGCGGCGAGTCACTGGATCATCGACATCCGTGGCTACCAGTCGTGGACAAAACCTTTTCTTTATTTCGGTATGAATGCCATTTTTGCATTCGTCGCATCGGGTCTGATCGCCAAAGTACTGCTACGAACCCGATGGGTAACCGAAACCGGAACCGAAGAGTCGCTATGGAATTTTGTGTATCAGGGTGCTTATGCCTCGTGGCTGGAGCCACCGATCGCGTCGGTGGCGTTTGCACTCACACTCGTCGGCATCTTTGGCGTCATACTGGGGTGGATGTTTCACAGAAAGTGGTTTATCAAGGTGTAACGGGGTCAAGCGTTCCGCAAGCATGAGACAATCGCTGGTCATCTTACTCGTGTTGTTGAGCTTTGCGGCCGCCGGCCAAAAGCAAGGTCTGCAGGGCCAGGTGTTCTGGGTTTCCGGCAACCAAATGCCCGGGCCAGATGCGGTCCTCTCTCCGAACCAGGGTGCCGTCCGGGAAGTCCTCATCTATGAACTTACCAACCTCACCGACGCCACACAGGTGGGGCCCTTCTTCCGCGACATCAAGACCCGATTGGTCGCAGCGATAACCTCCAAGCCGGATGGTACATTCAAAATCAAACTTCCGGTTGGAAGCTATTCCGTGTTTACCCGGGAAAAGACCGGATACTACGCCAACCTGTTTGACGGGAAAGGCTATATCAATCCTGTGACCATCAAGGAAGGCCAATACGCCTGGAAAACCATCACCATCGATTACGACGCCGCCTATTAGATTCTTGGTACTGAAGTGCACCGAATGGTGTTAGGTATTGGGTATTGGCCCTGAGTACCAGAAGCGAATACCCAAAGCCTAAAGCCCAAAGCCCAAGACCAAACGCCTAAGACCATACACCCAAACCGGGTTCTGGAGGGCCTGACGGCCAGGCACCCCGGAAGGCGTTTCCTACGTATAAATCCCTGGAATATTTGATTTAAGGCCCATGCAACCTCTGCCCGGGGCTTTGCATCTTATCATTGAATCGACGAAATGCATTTCCAGATTTACCGCGCTCAAGAGACGGAATTGATTGAGGGGTGCCGCCGGAACGACCGGGCGGCCCAAAAAGCCCTCTTCGACCGGATGGCACCCAAAATGCTGTCCGTATGCCGCCGCTATGTGCGCGACCGGATGGAGGCGGAAGATGTCCTGGTAATGTCCTTTACCAAAGTCTTTGAACGGATCGGCCAGTTCAAAGCCGATGGTAGCTTCGAAGGCTGGGTACGTCGAATAGTGGTAAATGAATCGCTCACCTACCTCCGGAAGAACAAGGCGATGTACCTGGAAACGGACCTGGAGACAGCGGATCGTGAATCGGAGACCGGCCTGACCGATACAGGCCTGGAAGCCGAGGACCTGATGAAGCTGATCCAGGAACTACCGGCCGGTTACAGGATGGTATTTAACCTGTATGCGATTGACGGCTTCTCGCACAAAGAGATTGCAGCGCAAATCGGCATCACAGAAAGCACCTCCAAATCGCAACTCAGCCGCGCCCGGATGCACCTGCAGGCGCGACTGCAGACCTTGGAACAGGACAGGAGCCTTAAACAACAAGCGCAATGAAAGACTTGGATAGAATTTTCGGAGAAACCCTGGCGAACCACACCTCCGCTCCCTCCACGGGATTGTGGGACCGCGTGGAAGCCAACCTTCCGGAACGAAGCCATTCCATGGCGTGGGCCCGGTGGGCCGCCGTATTTATCCCTGCCCTGGTTGCCGCGAGTATCTGGATGGCTACCCGGCCCGAAACCAATCCAAGCGTTACCGCTCAATCCGTCACCCCGGCGCTGCAGCCCGTGGAGACGGCCCGGCCCGTAACAAAGCAAGAAGAGGAATTGGTAGCGAAAAACGTGCATTCGAAGAAAACCAAAACAACCACACCCGTGGCTCCCGCCCCGATCGTTGTGCAGACCCCTGTACGTGTGGAGGAATCGATGGCTTTTGAAGAAATCACGTTAGAACCCGTTACTCTTGAAGAAGAGGTGGCCGTGGCGGTAGAAACGCCTGCACCCATGGTACTGGTGTACACGCTCGAAACCGTGTCCACGCCAGAAACCGTTGCCGCGGAACGGAAAGCGATTGACCGCGTGGTGGATTTCGCCCGTACCGTAAAGCACAGCGACCCGATCGGAGACATCCGGGGGCTCAAGGACGAACTGTTTGCCCTTGACCTTCGGAAGAAACAACCCAAAAAGAACTAACCCATGAACCGCATACATATTCTTTCCAGCATTCTACTTACGTTTCCCTCCTTTCTCGCAGCGGCGCAACCGGCCGATACGCTGGTTGTCCGTGTGGGAAAAGAATCCAAAGTCATCTTCTCGATCAAAGACAAACAGGACCTTGAAACCCTGAAGCACTACAACTTCCAGGCGCTGATGGACGACATGCTCCGCAAACTCGAGGAACGCGATACCAGTTCCCTGAAGAAGCCCTCCTCGGAGTACCTGAAGGACTCCACCCAGGAGACCGCCACGCCCCGACCGGAAGACACGTGGATACGCGACCGGCGAGACGATGATGACCGCCAAAAGGATTGGTCCGCGGACATCCAGTGGTCACGCCGCAGCGAACGCTACTCCCGGAGGTTCTATCATTCTTTCAACATTGACCTCGGCATGAACAATTACCTGGAGGACGGTCACTTCCCGGATGGTGGCAACCAATTGTACACCGTAAAGCCCTGGGGGTCGTGGTACGTCGGGCTTACCTCTACCCTGCGCACCAAGGTGTCCAACAAGTTCTACCTGGAATGGGGCGCCGGCGTAAGCTGGTATAACTTCAAGTTTGTCAATTACAAAACGCAGCTCTCCAAAGACGACAACGGGGTGATCTTCTATGAAAACCCGCGCACCGACGTAGACTTTACCAAATCCAAGCTCACCGTTTGCTACATCAACCTGTCGATGGTGCCGATGTTCGATGTGGGTGGCTACAGCCGGAAGCCGATGGTCTTCAACGGCGATCGCCTCAACTTTGACCACCGCGGCTCGTTCCGCATCGGCATTGGGCCCTACGTCGGCTACCGGTTGGACAGCTATACCAAGCAGGTGTGGGAAGAGAATGGCGACACCCAAAAATCGCACTACCACGACAACTATTACCTGAACAACATCCGGTATGGGCTGCGGGCGCAGATCGGCTTCCGGGATACCGACATCTTCTTCAACTACGACCTTAACGGGCTGTTCATCGATGGAAAAGGCCCCAAGCTCAACGCCTTCAGTTTTGGGATAACCCTCTGAGGACCCTATTCCATAAGAAAAAGGGAGGCCAAGCCTCCCTTTTTTATTTCTTGTTGTCTTTGGTTCGGGATTTCGGGAGGATATCCCGGTTATGAAGGACCAGGTCCCGTTCAGCGCCCTTCAGCTCAAAAGCCATGCAAAAACGGGCCGGACCCGGCCATTGGGCAAACAATACCAGCACAACCACCAGAAACCCGCCCGTAAAGTAAATGCTGTGCGTGGCGTAGTAGCCCAGGGTGATCAGCAGTAGCGCGGCGGCATAGGCTCCGTTGCGGATAACAAAAAGGACAAAATAGCCCTCCATTTTTCTGGACAGCTCGCTGGTCGAACGCATCCGGTTGATCTTGGAACGCCAAATCAGGTTAACGATCGTTAGGATGGTTGCCGCAAAAACCATGATGAGCAGCAACAACAGGTTCTTTTGCCCCGGCTCCGTGACAACCGGAATCGATTGAAGTGCATCAACATGAACATAGAGAAATACGATCACGGGCAACAGTAGGAGGATGAAGCCGATCGTATTAACTTTGTAGAAGTATTCTTTGACAGAAAAGAAATTCATAACCGGGTAACGGCTAAAGGTAGCAAGGAATTATCATGGAAACGACTGCAACGCTTTCCCGCAAAGAACAAGTAATACGCCACGCGGCGGAATTGTTCATGGAGAAAGGGTACGCCGCCTCATCCATGCGCGATCTCGCCCAGAAAATGGGCATTGAGGCAGCTAGTCTCTACTCCCACATCCGCTCCAAGGAAGAAATACTCCAGCATCTTTGCTTTGATATGGCGGCGGAGTTCCGCAAATCACTCGACGAGGTGGAACGGCAGAACCTTCCTGCCAGCGTCAAACTGCGGAACGGGATCGTGGGTCACATCAAAGTCATGGCCAAGGACCTGATCGCATCCGCGGTATTCATGAATGAGCATCGCCACCTCAGCCAGCCCTACCTCCGCGAGTTTCTCCTGCTTCGCATCAACTACATCAACCGTTTCAAAGACATCATCGAGCAGGGGATCCGTTCGGGTGAATTCAAGGAGTCCATTGACAAGAAACTGGCGGTGATGACGCTCTTCTCTTCGTTGAACTGATGCCCCAATGGTACGATCCGCACAAGAACATCGTGCCCGACGACCTGGGCCAGCAGCTTTCCGACATGCTGGTCAATGGCTTGAAAAAGTAGTTCACATAATCTTCCAACACCCCGGCTCCGTAGGCCAGCCAACTACTTCTTCCGGAGTTTCACCGGGATAACCAACTTCAATCCCGACCAGGTTTCATCAACGGCGCAGACCTTTACATCCACCAGGCCGTGCTTAATCGCAAAGTCGCGGATAGTGTTCTCATCCAGGTCCGATGGTACTCCGGATGAATTTTTGGGCCAGGATACCCAGATCATCCCGTCTGGCTGCAGTGCCTTCCTGGCAACCAGAACCTCTTTCCGGAATTCACGTGCTGAGGTCAGAAAGAGGTGCACGAACGTCAACCCGGGCACCAGTTTCTTTTTCACGACGACACCTTCTGGAAGCGGGCTGAGCCAATCCCAATATGCCGTGGGCTCGCTACGGACGCAGGCAATCGACCCGGGCTTCAGTCCAAGCTTCTTTATCAGCGGTGTTCCGGAGTATCCTGCCATACGCGTCTTCCAATATACCGGTTCCCCACCAATCGCGCCACCCCCAAAAAGAAAACGCCCCGGGGTAAGCCGGGGCGTTTTCGTCAGGGGCGCTTCAACTTAGTTGTT
>JAYRXB010000310.1:0-2457 GCA_041917735.1 Cyclobacteriaceae bacterium | reverse complement strand
ACTTCTTTTTGGTGTATACCGAGAACTACCTCCCGGGAACTTTTGGCAGCAAGAACTACTCGCTGGTGTTCAAATTCACCTACTGGCTGAATATTTAGGGCAGGGGGTTGAGCGTCTCCCCGTCGGGATGTAGCTTTGCCACTCATTCAAATGCTCCCCGATGGCTTTTAGCTTCTTCAAGAAATCCGATCCCGCCCCCAAGCCTGCCGGCGACGAAGGACTCGGAAAGCACTATATCAACCTGACGGTAAGGAACATTAACCGCGAGACCAAGGAGGCTATTTCCATCGCCTTTGGCCAGCCCGCCGACCGGAAGATTTCCTACAAATCGGGGCAGTTCCTCACCTTGTTGGCCAACCTTCAGGGCAAGGAGATCCGCCGTGCGTACTCCTTGTGTTCCTCACCGTTTGTGGATGAGGACCTGATCGTCCTGGTGAAGCGGGTCGAAGATGGCCTGCTTTCCAACCACCTCGTCGATAACCTTAAGGTGGGTGATGTTGTTAAAGTCATGGAGCCAGCCGGGCACTTCACGACAGAATACAGCAAAGACCGCAAGCGCCACCTGGTCATGTTTGCCGGAGGTAGCGGCATCACCCCCATGATGTCGCACATCAAGAGCACCATGAACCAGGAGCCGGAAAGTGTAGTGTCGCTGATATACTGTAACCGCAACAGCGACTGCATCATTTTTCGCGAGCAGCTGGCGACGATGGAAATCCTGTTTGAGGGCCGCCTTCACATTATTCATATCCTGGATGAGGCGCCCATGAACTGGCAGGGCTACTCGGGGTTGTTGAACCACGATATGCTCACACGGTTGTTCGAACGGATTCCCAACTGGGGCATTGAAAAGACCACGTACCTGATGTGCGGACCGGAAGGGATGATGAAGAATGTGGAGACGCTGCTGGCCCAGCAACAGATACCCAACGCACAGATTTTTAAGGAGAGTTTTGTGACACCGACGATTGACAAAGAGCAGAAGAAAGAGACCGCAGCGCCCGCTGAAAAGAAGGCCTACGAGGTAACGGTCCGGTACGATGGCCAGGAACATAAGTTTGTGGTCCAGCCCAACCGGACTATCCTGGAGACCGCCCTCGACAAGGGGATTGACCTGCCGTATTCCTGCCAGAGTGGTCTGTGTACGGCCTGCCGCGGTAAAGCCATTTCCGGAAAGGTGAAACTGGATGAGGAAGAGGGCCTGAGCGCCAGTGAACGGGCGGAAGGCTATGTGCTCACCTGCGTCGGCCACCCGATGACCGACGATGTAGTCATCGAGATTGGCTAGCGAAGCGGAACGGCCAGCACGTCAAACGTGTCTTTGCCGCCAAAGTGATCCACCTTCTCCACGGAGGTGTCGAGAAAATCACGCAAACGAAAGACTTCATAACCCAGTCCCGTCAGGAGCTGGTAGAGTTCTTTTTTCTCTTCGTTCGTGGAGGGACCAAAGCACTCGGTGACGACGGTAGGCCGAAATTCCCGGATGATGCCGGTTAGCGTCTTGATAATTTCCTTGTCGTAGCCCTCGGCGTCAATCTTGATGAATGTGAGTTTGCGCAATTGGTCGGCGTAGTTGGCCCGCAGGTAGTTCTCCAGGTTCTTGCCGGTGACGTTGATCTGGTACCGCACGTTGCGTGCCTGGTTGTGGGTGTACCCCACGATGCCGCCGTTGCCATAGGAGGGATCACCGGATCCAAAGGTGAACTCGCCGTCGTGCGAAGTGGCGGCGAAATTCAGCGGAACAATGTTGGTAATGGCGGGATTCAGGCGGGCATTTGCCTCCAGAACTTTATACACGTGCGGGTTGGGTTCCAGGGCCAGGGTCAGCCCGCCTTTTCCGGCTGCAATCGCCATGGGCACGGTGGTGTCGCCTTCGTTGGCACCAATATCAATGATGAAGTCGCCCGGTTTCACATAGCGTCGGTAGAAGGTTACGCTTTCTTGCTTCACTTCATTGCCGAACTCGCCCGGGTGAAGCCACTGGGCATACTGCACCTTGCCGTCCTGGGGCAACTGAAAGTCTACAACCTGGAATTGGTATTCTTTGAACTCCTTCTTCCGGCGAAATTTGTCGAAGATCCCCTTGAACATGAATGGTGTGGCTAAATGATAAGTTACGTCCTGATTTTCAGGACTTCCGTGTTTTGCGTTAGTTTCTCTTTAGTTCGGCGCCATCCAGTGACAGCGAGGCGATCTTTCCAAACATGTTGAGGTTGAACTGCACCGTAAATTTCCCGTACCAGGTCTTATCCCAGGTCCCGTAGAAGGTGTCGTAGTTCCAATGTTCGGCGGAGCCCAGCTCCACGCCATTCATGTTGATGCGCAGTGCTTCTCCTTGTACCGTGACATCCACCGTGCCGAACAGTGGATCGGTATATTTTCCGGCATATGCGCTGAGCGCCAGCGAAGGCTTCGTATCCTTGACGCGCTGTGCTTCAAGATCCGCGCGCCGTTTTT
>JAYRXB010000309.1:0-3815 GCA_041917735.1 Cyclobacteriaceae bacterium | reverse complement strand
CACGCCACGAACGGTCGTCCTGGAGCAATTGCGGAGCTCCGGTTCGCTGCGGTATTTCAAGAACAATGAGGTACAGACCCTGATCGGCGACCTCTCGGTTGCCATCGACTACATCAAGGCGCGACAGGAATATGAGAACGCCATCTTCGAAACCTACATGGAGCCCATTATGGCGCGACACATGGACTACAATTTTCAGTTCAAGCTCTTCAACAACGCCATCTTCGAGCGACTGGCCGAATACGAAAAGAGCCAGGAGTACATCCCGTTCCAACTCTCCCAGCAGGAAAAAATCAACCGGGCCGAAATCATGAACTCGCTAAGCTATTACCACACCAACGGATTGAAATCGACCCGGCTTATTCCATTCGAGCAATACGTACGGGTCAACGCCGCCACGCTGCAGGAATTGCGGAAAGAGTATAACCTGAGGTAATCGTTTGGCTAAGCCTGGACACCGAAGAGGTAGCCGACGAAGGCAGTCAGCAACATCGCCACGGTACCCCATACGGTGATGCGTAGAACGGCCACACGCGCTTTGGAGCCGCCGGTTCGGGCCGAGATGAATCCGAGGACCACCAGGAATGGGACCGTGAATCCGTAGAGCCAGTAGACCATACCCGTAACGGGTGCAAACAAGACAACCAATAGGGGAAGAATGCCGCCCACGGTAAAGGCGACACCCGAGCTCCACGCGGCCTGGATGGGGTTAGCCCTACTCTTTTCATCGATCCCCAGCTCATCGCGGGTATGTGCGCCGAGGGCGTCGGTGGCCGTCAGTTCCCGGGCCACCTGGCGGGCGGTGGGTTCAGAGAGCCCGCGACGCCGGTAGATTTCAGTGAGCAGGTTGAGTTCCGCTTCCGGCATTTCCTTGAGTTCCTGGGCTTCCCGCTCGATGTCGGCCCGTTCGGTATCCGTTTGGGAGCTTACGGAAACGTACTCTCCGGCGGCCATGGAAATTGCTCCGGCGACGAGGCCGGCGGCGGTGGCGAGAATCACCGGGTCGCGTGTGGTGCTGGCCGCGGCCACACCAACAGCTAGGCTGGAGATCGACACGATGCCGTCGTTGGCTCCCATCACGGCTGCGCGCAGCCAGTTCTTGCGGTGGATGTAGTGTACCTCGTGGTAGTTGTCAATGGTTACCATGTCTGCAATTGCTCACCTAATCTCCGGGGTTCTCTCCTACTTTGCAACAATATTCATTGTACGGAGACCAGAAATTTCACCATTCGGATTGTTCATTCCATGGTACCCCGGATGTACAGAATTGTTTCAAGTATCACCTTCTTTCGCTTGAGTCCCGTAGCCTGAATCAGATAGGTGAATCCGGAGGCTATATAGAAAACACCCAAGCCCACATAAAAACCGTTGATGAAGTCGACCGACTTTTCCACCAGGGTGTAGACTCCCAATACCAGCCAAAGTATTCCAAACCCGGCCCAAAAGTATCCACCTGCCTGAACCCGGCCGATCCGTTTATCGACCAGCTTCAGTTGTTGCTGAATGGAAGCCGAATCGGTATCGATCAGCGGCTGAGGGTGATCGATACGGTTTCCGTATTTCTCAGTAAGGAAAACAATCAATTGCTCTTTCATACTTCAGTCCCACTGCATGATCCGCGAAAGTTAGCTACGAATTCGTGACGATTTCATCCCTTGGCTTGGCAAATTTAAACCCGAGGTAACTACCAAGCCACTTCGCCGCATTGGCCACCACAAACACCAGGATGAACTCCGACCAGTCAACCGATGCTGCAGTTAGCACCACCACATCAATCAAAATATACACCAGCGGGAAAAGCATGGCCAGCCGGAAGGCATTTTCAAATCCCCTTCTCTTCCAAAATCGGGCAACCAGGAAGAAGATAGTAAACCCGAATAGACCCGATACATACGGCGCGGAAGCATTGGCATGCGCTTCATAAACCGATTGATCTTGCCCGGGATTCACCAGGTAGGAATACACTGTTACTTCGAGGACCGAAATTATGACCAGGGTAATCATGGTCAGCAGCGTCAAACCCACCAGTTTTGGGATAACATACTTTTTCATGCCTATAGGATTCAGTTGGATACTCGGCTAGCCATCGATCAGAATTTTTTCTGGCTCAAAGTCGTTAAAGTCTACCGTAAACTCGATTTCGTCCTCATGGATGGCCTCAAAGGTCATCTCCCAGCGGATCGGAGTTCCAGCTATTCTAGGGATGGTCACCGACGCGGGCTTAAACTCCTTCCTGAAGTCCCTGATCTTGTTGTCCGCTCTCCATTCCTTGAGCTCTCTTTGAATCAAAGGGACAATTCTGATCACGATTTCGTCATAGGAATCCTGGATTTTAGCGTAGAGTTGCCGCTGTTCCTGCGTCGGTCCGCCAGCGTCGCCCCGAATGAGAAACTCAATCTCGTTGCCCGTTGGCTTGAAAACACCTTTTCCCTCAAAGTAGTTTTTCGCAGCGTCTTTAAACGAAATGAAAGTCAGGGTTCCAAAGAAATCGTCCTGGATGGTCTGGGTTTTTCGGAATAGATCAAATAGTCCCATGGTATAGGTTTATGGCGTCATAGTAGCCTAAGCCACTAGCAAGTCCTTTCAACTCCTACCCAATTTAGTAATTATCCAAACACGAAGACTGCAAAGCCAGGGACTAACCCCGCACCGTAAAGACACCTCCTAGTATCACTTTCGCCCGGTCAAAGTCCTTGCGTTGGACCAAAATGTAGTCCGTATCGAAGGTGCTGATCACAAAGATGGGAACCTGTTGCGCCGCAAGCACCGTAGAAATCGAGGCTACAATGCCTGTCAGTGAAAAATCCAATGGCCCCTCCACTTTAAATGCAGCCCAATCCCTTGCGGCCTTTACCCCTTCCGGGACCATATCCTGGTCGCACACAACGGACAACTCCTCGGAAGTTCGAGTGACACTGAGAAAGGATGAGGCGTGAACCCACTCCGGAGTTTTACTGCCAGCCTCCATACGACAAATGGCAAACGTCCCCGGCAGTACTGACAAAATCAAATTCATTGGCAAGATTTCAGGGCGATGTGCATTTCTCGCAACTAAGCTTGATGGTCATTAGCGATCAGATAACACTTGTTACAGGTCACTGGCCACTGGTCACCGGTCACTGGTTACTGGTTACTGGTCACTGGTCACTGGCCACCGGTCACCGGTCACTGGTCACTGGTTACTGGTCACCCTACGTCACCCACTGCAGCGTCTCCGCCTGCAGCGGATTTCTGAACTCCACGCCATGCTCCTGCGCGGCACGCCATTGCTTCTTCATTTCATAGTACCAACGGGCCTGCGCATCGGGATCGCCCACGAGCATCAAGGGAGGATCCGCCTCCAAACCTTTGGCCAACTTATGGAACACACCGACATCCTGGCCGATGAACGTGCGACCCAGGCTCTTCAGCGGCCACCACAACCACTTGGTAATGGCCAATGAGGAATAGAAGAAGTGATTCAACTCGGTATGGTTGTCGTCGATGGGTGTAAGCGTAGTAATCGAGATGATCTTGTTCGACTTACCAATAGAAATGTGCTCAAGCCGGTTGCCCGGAATGTCAAAGTAGATTTCTGTCGACACCTCGCCGCCGATGACATGGTACCCTTTTGAGTTGGCCGACGGCGCATGGCGCACCATCTTCCATCCGCGCGGAATGGGCTCAAAGTTCTTGGTCTTTAATTTCAGCGACTTGGCTGATCGCCAAAACCACGACTGGTGCACAAACGTGACGTGGGCCGGGTCGATCAACCCGATTACCGAGTGGTCAATATTCGTTGGCAGCACGATCGACTCCACATGCAGCAGCTCTTT
>JAYRXB010000308.1:0-2192 GCA_041917735.1 Cyclobacteriaceae bacterium | reverse complement strand
GACCATGGGCAACGGCATCGCCCACGTTTTTGCCCAGTCGGGATTCCCGGTCTCCCTGATTGATATCTCCGAAGAAGCCCTGAAGAAAGCCATTGCCACCATCGACAAGAACATGGGCCGGCAGGTGGAGAAAGGAACACTCACGGCGGAAGCAAAGAAGGCCGCACTCGCCAACATCACCACCACGACCTTCATGAACGAGGGTATCAAAGATGCCGACCTGGTGATCGAGGCGGCTACGGAGAACGTCGACCTGAAATTGAAGATCTTCCGCGAGGTAGATGCCCACACCCGCCCAGGAACCATCCTGGCCTCAAACACCTCCTCCATTTCCATCACAAAGATCGCCTCGGTAACGAAGAGCCCGGAGAACGTGATCGGCATGCACTTCATGAACCCGGTGCCGGTGATGAAACTCGTTGAGGTAATCCGCGGCTATGCAACCAGCGATACGGTTACGCAGGCCATCATGGAATTGTCGAAGAAGCTGGGGAAAATCCCGGTGGAGGCCAACGATTACCCGGGGTTCGTGGCCAACCGTATCCTCATGCCCATGATCAATGAAGCCGTTTACGCCCTGCACGAAGGTGTGGCCGGCGTCAATGAAATTGACACGGTGATGAAATTGGGTATGGCCCACCCCATGGGTCCGCTCCAATTGGCAGACTTCATCGGGCTGGATACCTGCCTGTCGATCCTTCATGTGTTGTACCAGGGATTCGGAAATCCCAAGTATGCGCCATGTGCCCTCCTGGTCAATATGGTCCAGGCTGGACACCATGGCGTGAAGTCCGGCCAGGGCTTTTACAAATACACGCCGGGCAGCAAAGAACTTGTTGTTGCCGACCGCTTCCGCTGATTACTTCTTCAGCAGGTCGCGGATCTCCGTAAGCAACTGAATGTCGGCCGGAGGTGTGGGCGGCGGAGCTGCAGCTTTGGCCGCATCCTCATCGCGCTTCTTGGCGGCGTTCATCCCCTTGATGATCATGAACAGTACAAAGGCCACAATGATGAAGTTCAGTGTGGCGGACAAAAACACGCCGTACTTCACCGTTCCGAAGAGTGTCAATTCATCCAGGTGTGTGAGGTTGGCGGCTTCCAGCGCTGGCTTTAGCACTAGCGGTGTAATTACATCCTCGATGAGCGAGCTCACGATCTTGTTGAAGGCAGCCCCGATTATCACACCCACCGCGAGATCAACTACGTTGCCCCGCATGGCAAAGGCCTTGAATTCTTTCAGCATAACTGTAGGTTAGGTTTAGTAGACCAAAGTACGGGAAGTTGGTGCATGCGCACAACTCTCCCGAGGGGTACTCCCGGACAAACGGATGAACTTTTTTACGGCTGCACCGTTACAAACACACCCGTTGACTCCGACCCCCAAAAACCAAGGACAATTTGCGTCAATGCGGTATATTACCACCCCATGGACTCCACCGATTCGCCTGTCATTGCCGTCGTAGACGACGATAGCGTCTACCAGTTTACGGCTTCCCGCACGTTGCAGGCTACCCATTTGGCCAACCAAATCCTCCAATTCCCCAACGGGAAGGAAGCGCTTGCTTTCCTGCGGAACGGTGACGGTCGCCAACTCCCCGACATCATTTTCCTGGACATCAACATGCCCATAACCGATGGCTGGGCTTTCCTGGAGGAGTTTCATGAACTCAAGGCAAAACTCAACAAGGAGATCAAAATCTACATGGTCAGCTCGTCGATTGACCCGCGCGACCGCAATCGGGCCAAGACCTACCCGGAAGTAGCTGACTACATGGAAAAGCCCATCAGCATGAGCAAGTTTTCGGAGGTGTTGCTGAACTGGGGGAATCTCAAAAAATGACTTTCAACGGATTCCGCAGCCCGCGGAAGCGTATCAGTTCCAGCCCAGTGTTTCCGATAAACATCTTTGCCTGAAGGCGAACCGGAATCCTGTTTTTATCATCGGAGATCCAGCATAGGATAGAATTCTCACCATCAAACAGCGAGTTCTTTGGCATCACCGGGCGGATGCGCAGGCAGGGCACTTTGCCAATCTTCGTCTCGATGGTCTCCTTGCCCGTGTAAATGACCTTTAGATCGTAAGAGGCATCCTCCAGGAACCCGGAGATGGTAATCGTATCACCCACGGCCACACGGCGAAAATCGACGATACGAAGAAACAGGAAGCCGGCTACCAGGTCCTTCGCCTTGTC